>JAGCMZ010000117.1 GCA_017646225.1 Paludibacteraceae bacterium
CCGACAAATCTTGGTTAACAGTTTTCAGGTTAAAATACCATCCTACGGCATCAGCACCATCGTAAAAGAAACCAGAGACCCAATTGGCAGAACTCAATAAAACAGACCGTTGGTAGCCGTTGTATTGTACCAACATGATTATTGCTACCGCTTCTAGCAACAGAAACAGTAGCAATAAACCAAATCGTTTTATGAACTTCAAAAGGTTCTCCATGCGTCAGTTGGCTAACGAAAATATTAACGCATTAAGAACGAATATTTGTCGATATTTTTCAAAGCCAAACCTGTACCACGAGCTACAGCGTGCAATGGATCGTCTGCTACAATGAATGGAATGTTCATTTTTTCAGAGAAACGTTGGCTCAAGCCACGAAGCAAAGCGCCACCACCGGTTAGGTGAATACCATTGCGTACAATGTCCGCATACAATTCAGGAGGAGTAGCTTCTAGTGCCGAAAGGATAGCCGCCTCTATCTTAGAGATGGATTTATCCAAGCAGTGAGCCACCTCTTGGTACGAAATAGGAATAGAAAGTGGCAATGCTGTCATACGGTTAGGACCTACTACCAAAAAGTCTTCTGGAACTTCGTCTTCTGGCAATTCGGTAAGAGCCGAACCTACGTTGATTTTGATCAATTCTGCAGTAGGATCGTCTACTTTAATGTTGTGCATACGACCCATGTATTCGCGGATATCGCTAGTAAAATCGTCACCCGCAATACGAATAGAACGGTTGCAAACCAAACCACCCAACGAAATAACAGCAATCTCGGTTGTACCACCACCTATATCTACAATCATGTGACCTACGGGCGCTTCAACGTCTAAACCAATACCCATGGCTGCTGCCATTGGTTCAAAAATCATGTAAACGTCACGACCACCTGCGTGTTCCGAAGAGTCGCGCACCGCACGAATTTCTACCTCGGTACTGCCCGATGGAATACATACAACCATACGCAACGATGGAGCAAACAAGCTGCTACGTGACGAGATTTTTTTGATAAAACCACGAATCATCATTTCGGCAGCGTCGAAGTCTGCAATCACACCGTCACGCAAAGGACGTACGGTACGAATATTGGGGTTGGCCTTACCGTGCATCATCGATGCTTTTAGACCAACAGCTTTCACGTTACCAGACGAATCAAGTGCCACAATAGATGGCTCGTCCAATACAATTTTATCGTTTTGAATGATAATGGTGTTGGCTGTACCCAAGTCGATAGCCAACTCTTGTGTGAATGAAAATAAACCCATTATATGTTGTTTTTTAGTGTTTAAAGTGACGAATACCGGTGGTTACCATGGCAATACCGTTTTCGTTACAATAGTCGATTGATAAATTATCTTTGATAGAACCACCAGGCTGTACCACTGCATTAACACCTGCTTTTGATGCAATTTCTACGCAATCAGGGAAGGGGAAGAATGCATCAGATGCCATAACTGCACCGTTCAAATCAAAGTTGAAAGTACCTGCTTTTTCGATGGCTTGACGAAGTGCATCAACGCGCGAGGTTTGACCTACACCGCTAGCGCACAATTGTTTGTTTTTAGCCAATACAATAGCGTTCGATTTGGTGTGTTTTACAATTTTGTTAGCAAAAATCATGTCTTCGATTTGTGCTGCAGTAGGTTCGGTAACGGTTACGGTTTTCATTTGCTCTGCACCTTCTGTACTGTTGTCGCGATCTTGTACCAATACGCCGTTCAAAAGCGAACGGAATTGTTTTTCGGGACGTGCAAATGGTTTTTGAATCAAGATGATGCGGTTTTTCTTTTGCGACAAAATTTCTAGCGCATCCATGTCGTAATCGGGAGCAATGATTACTTCAAAGAAAATTTTGTTAATTTCTTCGGCAGTTGCTTTATCGATAGGAGCATTGGCAATCAATACACCACCAAAAGCAGAAACGGGGTCGCCAGCCAAAGCATCGTTCCAAGCTTCTAACAAAGTAGGACGCGAAGCCAAACCGCAAGCATTGTTGTGTTTTAGGATAGCAAAAGTAATGTCATCGAATTCCGAAATTAGGTTGATAGCCGAGTCGATGTCTAGCAAGTTGTTGTAAGAAATTTCTTTTCCTTGCAATTGTTCGAACATATCGTCAAAGTTGCCGTAGAAATAACCTTTTTGGTGTGGGTTTTCGCCGTAACGCAAGGTTTTAGCATCGTCTTTTGCATAACGGAAAGCACTGCTATTGCCACCATCAAAGTAGTTGAAAATAGCTGAATCGTACAACGACGATACAGCAAATGCTTCTTTCGCAAAGAATTTACGTTGTTCCAAAGTACTTTGTGCGCCGTTTTCTTCTAGCATGTCCATCAATGGAGCATATTGAGCTTGCGATGCCACAATTACCACATCGGCAAAGTTTTTAGCAGCAGCACGGATGAGTGAAATGCCACCTATGTCAATTTTTTCAATGATGTCTTGTTCAGGAGCACCCGATGCAACGGTTTTTTCGAAAGGATACAAATCGACAATTACCAAGTCAATTTCTGGAATCTCGTATTGAGCAATTTGTGCTTGGTCGGTTTCGTTATCACGACGGCACAAAATACCACCAAATACTTTGGGGTGAAGGGTCTTTACACGACCTCCTAAGATAGAAGGATACGAAGTTAGGTCTTCTACAGCATCGCAAGGAACGCCCAACGATTCAACAAAGCTTTGAGTACCTCCTGTTGACAAGATGCGAACACCTTCGGCATGTAGTTTTAATACAATTTTGTCTAGGTTTTCTTTGTGAAAAACCGAAATTAACGCAGTTTTAATCTTTTTGTTGTCCATAACTATTTTGTGTGTGTTTATACAAAAATGCTTATGGGTACAAAACTACAAAAAAACTACTAAACAGCAGTGTTTGTGTTATCTATGAAATAGATAAATTTACGGATTGTTAATAACTATTTGCTTCTTTGGTAGGTAATAAAAGCAAAATCGTGCGCATGTCGTTCATCGGCTGTATGCTTCTCTTCGTTTACCGATGTCCAAATGGCCGTATCAATGACAGGAAAGAAGGCGTCTGCATCAAAGCGAGCGGCTATTTGGGTGATTTCAAGCACGTCGGCATTCGCAATGGTCTGTTTGTAGATGTTTTCGCCACCAATTACAAAAACCTCATCCTCCGATTCACAAGCAGCGAATGCAGTATCTATAGAATTAAACACCTCGCAATTCGCCAATGTTAAATTCGCTTGCCTTGAAATCACAATATTTCGACGTTTGGGCAAGGCACCGCCAGGCAACGAATCGAAGGTTTTACGGCCCATAATAACCGTTTTTCCTTGCGTTAACTGCTTAAAATGCTTCAAATCGGCGGGCAAATGACACAACAATTGGTTGTCTTTACCAATGGCACCGTTTAGATCTATCGCAGCTATGAGTATTATTTTCATGACTCTCCTTTCTCCTTTATCAACTCTCCACTACACAGACACCACGCCCTTGATGTGGGGATGCGCTTCGTAGCCTACCAATTCAAAATCGTCGTAAGTAAAATCAAAAATCGATTTTACATTAGGATTGATTTTCATTTGAGGCAAGGGTTTAGGATCGCGCGATAGCTGCTCTTTTACTTGCTCCAAGTGGTTTAGGTATACATGAGCATCGCCCAAAGTATGTACAAAATCGCCCTCTTGCAAACCACATACTTGTGCCATCATTTTAAGCAACAAAGCATACGATGCAATGTTGAAAGGAACACCCAAAAAGGTATCGGCGCTGCGTTGGTACAATTGCAAACTTAGCTTGCCATCGGCCACATAAAATTGGAAGAAAGCATGGCAAGGAGCTAGGTTCATGTTGTCCAAATCGGCCACGTTCCAAGCGCTAACAATGATGCGGCGCGAATCGGGATTGTTTTTAATGGTATCGACCGCTTGTTGAATTTGATCTACAAAACCACCCTTGTAATCGGGCCAAGAACGCCATTGATAGCCGTAAATATGACCCAAATCGCCATTTTCATCGGCCCACTCGTTCCAAATACGTACCCCATTATCTTGTAGGTATTTTACATTGGTATCACCTTTTAAGAACCACAACAGCTCGTGAATAATGGACTTTAAGTGCAGCTTTTTGGTGGTTACCAAGGGGAAACCATCGGCCATGTTAAAACGCATTTGGTGGCCAAATACACTAATGGTACCCGTACCCGTGCGGTCTTCCTTTTGGGTACCTTCAGTCATAATTCTGTCTAGTAGATCAAGGTATTGTTTCATAATATTTATTTTGACTAATCGCTTAATCGACTAATCGGTTATTTGATTCTTGTAGATAAATAAAATGTTGTAATTCAAGGCTTGCGCTGCCTGAATTTAAAATAATTTATAGGTGGTTTTTAAAACCTTAAACTCCGTACGACGATTAATTTGGTTGGCAATCTCTTGCTGTTCGCTGTTCAGCTTAGCAATAAAGGCTTCGTCTAATGGCACTTTGTAACGCAAGAAACGGTACTTGGTAGCCAACTCTTTGTCGGGCACAACAGGAACGGATTTTCCGTACCCTTTGGCAGTTAGACGTTCTTTTTCAATGCCTTTGGCTGTTAAATAGTTTACCACCGATTGCGCACGTTCTTCCGATAGCTTGATATTGGCCTCTTCGGTACCTACGTAGTCGGTATGGGCGCCAATTTCGATGGTAATGTTGGGGTTATCGTTCAACAATGTAACCAACGCATCCAGCCCTGCCGACGATTCGGGTGTCAACTCTGCCGACCCAAATTTATAAAAAATATTTTCCATTTTAACCGGTTTGTTCACCGAAGTTAATTTAAAATCAACGGAAAATTCTTTATTCTCTTCTATATCAGGAACTTCTACGGTTGCTTTTTGATTCAAGAATCCGCGGCAAGCACCCATCATCACATATTTGGTGCCACGTTTCAAATGGTAAGAGAACGTGCCGTTTTTCTTGGGTTGAATGGTTTCGATGGTACCATCGTTGCCCACCAGCTTGATGCGAGCATCGCCCAAACCTTCGCCGTTAGCATCGGTAATGGTACCTGTCATTAAGTACACCAACTCGGGTTGATAGAAACTAAATATATGATCGTAGAACTTTTTATCGTTTCGATTCGACGAAAAGAACCCACGGTTTTCGTTTCCGGCAAAGGTAATGCCAAAATCGTCTGCCGACGAGTTGATAGGAGCAGGCAATAACACCACATCCCATTTATCTGGCTCGGCGCTGAGTGTTTTAGGTAGGAGGCTGGCTTCAAAAATATCCAACCCGCCCATGCCTCCATGGCCATCGGACGAGAAATACAACCTTCCATCGGGACGGAAAGAAGGGAACATTTCATCGGCCTCTGTATTGATGGTTTTTCCTAAATTTTCGGGTTCACCCCACTCTTCGCCCAGCTTTTCGCTGCGCCAAATATCCTTGCCACCCTTACCGCCTGGCATATCCGATACATAGTACAAATACCTGCC
>JAGCMZ010000118.1 GCA_017646225.1 Paludibacteraceae bacterium
AGGCTTTTCAAGATAAATTAGATAGCTACGATATCGATCCTCAAATAAAAGATCCAGAAGACTTTATGGACAATCCAAGTGCTTATTTTGGCATGTAATATGAACGATGTAGTACTGGGATTATACGATTTAAATGCCGAAATCAGCAACTGTGTTTCGGCTCATTTTTCGCACCCTGTTTGGGTGGCTGCCGAAGTGGTGGGACTGAGTGAAAACAGAACGGGGCATTGCTACCTAGAACTCATGGAAAAGAACGATGCAGGGGTGATTGTTGCCAAGGCAAAAGCTACCATTTGGGCATCGTTGTACAAACAAATCAAGCCTTATTTTTTGCGCGAAACAGGTATGCCGCTTGCTGTAGGAATGACGGTGGCATTGCTAGTTGAGGTGGTGTTTCATCCTAGTTATGGCCCTAGTTTGAATGTAAAGGACATCAATCCTTCGTTTACCCTAGGTAATCGGTTGTTGCAACGCAATCAGGTAATTAACCGCTTGCACAACGAAGGTGTCTTTGATAGGAACAAAGAATTGGCCTTGCCCCTTTTAACCCGTAAAATTGCTGTGGTAACGGCACAAACGGCTGCTGGTTATGGCGATTTTATGAACGAACTAACCCAGAATCCATGGGGATTTCGCTTTGAAGTTACCTTGTTTCCAGCCTTGGTGCAAGGAGAATTGGCAGAGGCCTCGATGGTAAAAGCCTTGCACGAGGTGGCAAAACAAGCCGAAAATTTCGACGCTGTGGTCATTATTCGAGGGGGAGGATCGGTGGCCGATTTGGCCTGCTTTGATGGATACGAACTGGCTTATACCGTAACCGAAATGCTTTTGCCTGTAATAGCAGGGATAGGACACGATAGAGATGTTTCTGTGCTTGATATGGTGGCTGCTATTTCGTTAAAAACACCCACGGCTGTTGCACAGTTTTTGGTGCAAAAAATGGCTGTTGTACACCAACAAGTAATGGGCTATCAAGACCGATTGACAAAATCCGTTCAGCAGCTGTTGCAGCGTCAAAATCAACGTTTGCAAACCATCGAAATGGTGCTGCCCTTGAGTGCACGCAGGTGCATTGAGCGCAAGGAACATCGCTTGCAGTTGCTAGAACGTTCATTAGACCTTTTATCGCCCCAAAATGTGCTTAAAAAAGGCTATACCATGACCCTGAAAAATGGTGCACTGGCATCGTTGCAAGATTTGCATAAAGGCGACGAGATTACCACCGTCTTTCACAACGGCACTGTCGCGTCTGTTGTTAAGTAGCCTCACCAAATTTCAGTGCAAGCCGAGTGCAGAAGCAAACTTGTTTGGTTATGCCAAGGCGCAGCCTGAAATCATGAAAAGCGAAGCTTTGAATAATCACCAATATACCAATGACCTTTGAACAAGCAATTCAACAACTAGAAGCTCTTACTGCTAAGTTAGAAAAGGGCGATGTAGATTTGGCTCAATTGAGCGAAGAGATAAAGCGTGCACAAGAACTGATTGTATTTTGTAAAGCACAATTGGGACAGGTGCAACAAGATGTCGAGAACCTAACCACATCGGCCGAATAACCCCTAAAAAACCATCATTTTCTTCTCTTTATTATTTTTTAATATAATAAGGTGGTATTCTCGTGTAAATAATCGTATTTTTGTAGTTTATTACGATTATTATTATCATGAAAAAATTTCCCTTTTTGGCGTGTTTGACAGGTCTTTTGCTGACTTGTTGTGTGCTAAACGCCAAATCAGAATCGGCTCGTATCGACGAGCAATCTATTCCAACTGCATGGAATAACGAAGTTGATACCCTCTTCATGTATCAACAACCGTTAGAGCAACAATGGTGGCTTCGTTTTAACGATGCAACATTAAACCAACTTGTTGACGAGGTTCTAAAAAACAACTACGATTTAAAACAAGCGGCATACCGTGTGGCGCAAGCCAAAGCGGCCATGCGTGTGGCACAAGGTGGCTTTTATCCTACTATAAACCTCAATGCTGCTTACGATTACAATCAAAGTGTTTCGGTGCCAGGTGCTACCGCTCAAGTAGGGTCGTTGGGCCTTGATGTGCAATGGGAAATTGACATCATTGGTGTGGTTCGCAATCGAGCAAAATCGCAAAAGGCAGCCTACTTGGCTTCGCAAGAAGAGTACGACGGAATTATGACAGCCATGGTGGCACAAACCGTACAAACCTATGTGCAATTGCGTACGGCACAATTGCGTTTGCGTGTGATAGAAAGCAACTTGGAGAGTCAAAAAGAAACCATGGAGATAACCGAAGTGCGTTTCAATACGGGATTAGCATCGGCATTGGATGTGGCGCAAGCCAAATCCATTTATTATGCAACCGAAGCAGAAGTGCCCGCTATGGAAACACAAATTTCGGCATACATCAACCAAATGGGTATTTTGTTGGGCCAAGTTCCTTGGGATGTAAAAGATAGATTGGAATTGAAAGACCAAGAAGTAAACCTAACGCCCGATATTTTGGTATCGGTGGGTATCCCTGCCGAAGTATTGCGCAGACGCCCTGATGTGCGCGCTGCCGAAAAGAACATCGATTCGAAAGCGGCCATGGTGGGTGCTCGTGTGGCCGACTGGTTGCCACGTTTCTTTGTAACCGGTCAGTTTGGTTATGCTTCTACCAATTTCCAAAACTTATTTGATAATGGCAATATGTACTGGCAAGTGGCGCCAGCCATGAAATGGACCATTTTCTCGGGAACTACGCTTACGGGTAACATTCAATCGGCACGTGCACAGTTAGAAGAAGCTATTAACAACTACAACAACACCGTATTAACAGCCTTGCAAGAGGTAGACAATGCCATGACCCAATACCGTCATGTGTCGGCAGAGGTGTTGGCGGCCGAAAAAGCTTTTGAACAAGCCAAACTAACCAAAGACTTGGCTTTCGACTTGTATAAAAAAGGCTTGATCGATTTTCAAAATTTATTGGATGCACAACGTTATTTGTTGCAATACGAAGATAATTTAGTTACTACTAAGTCGTCGGTATCGCTTTCGTTGGTACAATTGTACCGCGCCTTGGGAAGCGACTGGAATCAAGAATAATCAAACATACAGAATATGAAAAAAGTACAATTTATGCTGTTTATGGCCACGGTAGCCTTGTTGGCATCGTGTTCATCTGGTCAAGAAGTAAAAACCTTGCCTTTGTCACAATATTCGGTAGCACATCCTGCTGTGCGCGATATCCAATATCAATTGGAATTCCCAGGTTATTTGCAATCGGAGCTAGTGGTAGACCTATTAAGCCGTGTAGAAGGCTATTTGCAAGAAATACGTTTTACTGCAGGCAGTTCGGTTGCTAAAGGCGATACCTTGTTTGTTATCGAACCTCGTAACTACAAAAATAAAGTACAACAAGCCGAAGCGCAATTGCTTACCTCAAAAGCCAATTTAGCATTGGCAGAGACCACGCTTTCGCGTATGCAAGATGCGTTTAAAAGCAATGCAGTAAGCGAAATTGATGTAATTGAAGCCACTACCAATGTTGATCAATGCAAGGCAGCTGTTCAATCGGCCGAGGCACAATTGGAAACCGCTCAAACCAACTTGTCGTATTGCTACATTTTGGCGCCAGAATCGGGTAGAGTAACCCGTAGCTTGGTAGATAAGGGCAACTACATTGCTCCTCATACCCAATTGGCTACTTTCTACAAAGATCACCAAATGTATGTGTATTTCTCTATCGAGGCATCTAAATTGATTTGGGCGCAAAACGAAGCGCAAAAATCCGATTCGCAAGTGAAAAAAGCGGGTCAGCCTTTTAGTTCGGTAGAGGTAAAACTAACCGACTCGCAAGGCAACGAAAAATATTATCCTGGTCAGTTGGATTATTTGTCACCATCGGCCAACATCTCGACTGGTACAGTAGATATGCGTGCTGTGCTTAAAAACGACAAACGCGAGTTGAACAACGGTGTGTATGTAAAAGTCACTTTCCCTTACAAAGACGTAAAAGATGCGGTTTTGATTCCAGAATCGTCTATCGGTACCGACCAATCGGGTCGTTATATCTACGTGGTAGAAAACGATACGGTACGTTATCGTTCGGTAAAAGTGGGTCAGTTGCAACGCGATAACATGCGCGAAATTGTAAAAGGCTTATCTGCCGACGAATATTATATTACACAAGCTATTACCCGTGTTCGCAATGGTCAGGCAATTAAACCCATCATCGAGCAAGCCGATACAACCGCTGTTGCAAAATAAGAGGAGGTAATTATGTCTAAGTTTTTTATCAATCGTCCCATATTTGCCTTTGTAATCTCTTTGCTGATTATATTGGCGGGCGCGGTAACCTTGTTTGGGTTGCCCATTTCGCTATACCCTGATATTACGCCTCCAACCGTACAAGTAACTGCATACTATCCTGGTGCCAATGCCGAGGTTATTTCGCAAACCGTGGCTGCACCCATCGAAGACAAGGTGAACGGGGTAGAAAACATGTTGTACATGACTTCTACTTCGTCTTCGGCAGGGGTTTATACCCTTACCGTAACTTTCGAGGTAGGAACCGATGTCGATATGGCTACGGTGTTGGTGCAAAACCGTGTGAACCAAGCTGCTTCTAGTTTGCCCAGCGAGGTAACCCGTATGGGGGTTGTTACCGAGAAAAAATCAAGTAGTATCTTGGTAATGGTTGGCTTAACATCCGATAACCCCGAATTGTACAATAACGTGTATTTGAGCAACTATGCTTCGTTGAACATTGTTGACGAGTTAAAACGTATCGAAGGGGTAGGTTCGGTGTCTACCTTTGGTGCCGATGTATATAGCATGCGTATGTGGCTAGACCCTGAAGTGTTGCGTATTCGTAATTTGACTCCTTCTGATGTATTATCGGCTATTCAAGAACAAAACATTCAAGTGTCTGCTGGTAAAGTAGGTGAGTTGCCTACCTCGCACAGCGAAGCATTTCAATATACCTTGGACGTTAAAGGTCGTTTAACCACTGCAGAAGAGTTTGGTAACATCATCATTCGATACGAAGAAGGCGGACGCGTATTGCGCCTAAAAGATGTGGCAACCATCGAATTGGGTAGCAAAACCTATACCACTGACAGTAAAATCAACCACCAACAATCGGCCTCTATTTGTGTGTACCAATTGCCCGGTTCTAACTCGTTGCAAGTAGCATCGGATGTACATGCTAAGATAGAAGAGTTGTCTAAAAACTTGCCAGATGGGGTGCATGCCGAAGTGGTATTGGATACCACCGAGTACATTCAAGTGTCTATCGAAGAGGTATACCATACCTTGTTCGAAGCCTTTATCTTGGTAATCATCGTTATTTTGCTTTTCTTGCAAGATTTCCGCTCAACGCTTATTCCTGCGCTTACCATTCCTGTATCGTTGATTGGTACTTTTGCAGTAATGAGCATCATGGGATTCTCTATCAATACACTAACCCTATTTGGTTTGATTCTGGCCATTGGTATTGTAGTGGACGATGCCATTCTGGTGGTGGAAAATACGTCGCGGCACATGGAAGAAAATAACCTATCGCCACGTGAGGCTACCATCAAGGCTATGGAAGAGATTACAGGACCTATTATCGGTACCGTTTTGGTGTTGTTGGCAGTGTTTGTGCCAACCGCCTTTATGGGAGGTATTACCGGCGAAATGTACAAACAATTTGCGGTAACCATTGCCGTTTCTACTGCCTTTAGTGGTTTGAACGCACTTACCTTAAGTCCTGCTTTGTGCTCGCTTATCCTAAAACCCAAAACCAAACAAAGCAACTTCTTTGTCTACAAATACTTTAATAAGTTCTTTGATAAGTTGCAAGGCGGATATGTGTCGATTATTAAAACCTTCTTGCGCAAATCGGGCGTTATTTTGTTAGCGTTCTGCGCTATCTTAGCGTTGGTGGCATTTGGTTTTAAGAAATTGCCTTCTGCATTTATTCCTACCGAAGACCAAGGTTACTTTATGATTTCTTGCCAATTGCAAGACGGTGCTTCGCTTTCCGAAACCATGCAAGTAATGGACAATGCCGTTTCTATTTTGGATTCGATTCCTGGTGTAAAAGCCGGTGTGGCTATTTCGGGTATGTCAGTAGCCGAAGGTGCGCAAATCTCTAGCAAAGGTACTATGTTCGTTATCTTAAAAGATTGGGAAGAACGTACCGAAGAATCGCAATCCATTGGTGCTATTATTGCCCGATTCAACAAAGAAGCATCCATGAAGATACAAAATGCTACCTTGTACGCATTCCCTATGCCCGCTATTCAAGGTTTGGGTACCTCGGGTGGTTTTGAATGTTATGTACAAGACAAGGGTAGTATGGGTGTATTGGAATTACAACGTACAGCCGAAGATTTGGCAGCACAAGCCAATATACAAGGGCCTTTGCAACAAGTACGTTCGTCGTTCAAGGCAACCGTTCCACAGGTATTCTTAAACATCGACCGTGAACAAGTAAAACAATACAAACTGGCTATTAGCGATGTGTTCAGTGCCTTGTCGGCTTATTTGGGCTCGTCGTATGCCAACGACTTTGTGCTCTTTGGTAAGGTATACCAAGTAAAAGTACAAGCCGAAAGCCAAAACCGTTCGGTAATTGACGACGTACTAAAACTAAGCGTACGCAACAAAGAGGGCAAAATGGTGCCGCTGGGCGCCTTTACTACCATCGAAAACCGTTTGGGAACCGAGGTAATTACCCGTTACAATATGTATCCTGCTGCTTACGTTTCGGGCGATGCAGCCGAAGGATTCAGTTCGGGACAAGCACAATCTGCTATGGCTAATTTGGCGAAAGAATCCATGCCTAACTCGTTTGGTTTTGAATGGACCTCTATGGCCTATCAAGAACAACAAGCAGGTTCGTCAACGGTTATCATCTTTGCTTTGGCATTGGTGGTGGTGTTGATGGTGTTGGCAGCCCAATACGAAAGTGTCACCAGTCCGATGGCCGTTATCATGGCTGTTCCTGTGGCTTTGTTGGGTATTATTGCAGCCTGCTTTATTGCGGGTCGTCCCATGGATATATTCACGCAAATTGGTATGGTGTTGATGATTGCCTTGTCGGCTAAAAACGCCATTCTGATTGTAGAGTTTGCCCGCGATTTCCGCAAAGAAGGCAAGAGCATTTACGAATCGTGCGTCGAGGCAGGTCAGGTGCGTTTGCGTCCTATCTTGATGACCTCGTTTGCCTTTATTTTGGGCGTATTGCCTTTGGTAACTGCTACGGGTGCAGGTGCAGAAAGCCGTATTTCGTTGGGTCTATCGGTATTTACGGGTATGTTGATGTCTACCATTGTAGGTACTTTTGTGATTCCTAACTTCTATCAATTCTGGCAAAAAATTCAAGAAAAGTATTTTGAACGTAAAGAATAACATACAATCCATTCAGATAAGCGATTATGGCTATCCGTTGCCAGATGAACGGATAGCCAAGTATCCGCTTCCGCAAAGAGATTGCTCTAAATTGTTGGTGTACAGCAAAGGCAATATTGATACGCGAGTTTTCAACGAGTTGCCTGCTTGTTTGCCGCCGAATGCTTGTTTGGTGTTTAACAATACCAAGGTGATACAAGCGCGTTTGCAATTCTTTAAGCAAACCGGTAGTAGAATTGAAATTTTCTGCTTGGAACCCATTGTGCCTTCGGCATACGATTTGATGTTCCAACAAACCGCTACCTGTACCTGGAAATGCATGGTGGGTAACCTAAAAAAATGGAAAAGCGGGTTGCTTGAAAAAGAAGTGAATGTTAAAGGAAGTCCGTTGCATTTGCAAGCGGAACGTATCCTTACACAGGGAAATACATCGCATATCTGCTTTACCTGGGATAGAGAAGATTGCACCTTTGCTGAGGTGTTGGATGCTTTTGGCGAATTGCCCATACCACCTTATTTAAATAGGAGTACCGAAGAATCGGACAAAACAACCTATCAAACCGTTTATTCTAAAATTAAGGGTTCGGTTGCAGCACCTACTGCGGGGCTTCATTTTACCGATACGGTATTAAACGATATCGAAAAATCGGGGTCTAAACGTTGCGAGGTAACCTTGCACGTAGGCGCTGGTACATTTCAACCCGTAAAAGCAGAGCAAATAGGCGGGCATACCATGCACACCGAAGTGATAGAGGTGAAGCGCGAAAGCATTGCCTTGTTGCAACAACAATTGGGTGCTATTGTGGCCGTAGGAACCACCTCGGTTCGTACCATCGAGAGTTTGTATTACTTAGGTTGTAGAGTTGCCTCTGGTTGTACCGATATGGTGGTAGAACAATGGGAACCCTACGAGTGTACAGCTACTTTGTCGGCCAAAGAAGCCTTGCAAGCGTTGTTAGATTATTTGGATGCACAAGGGGCATCGACGCTACACGCTAGCACCCGCATTATTATTGCGCCCGGTTATACATTTAAGTTGGTGAGTGCGCTCATTACCAATTTTCATCAACCTCATAGCACGTTGCTGTTGCTTTTGGCGGCTTTTGTGGGCGATGAGTGGCATCGCATTTACGACTATGCCTTGGCCAACGATTATCGATTTTTAAGTTACGGCGATTCGTCGCTTTTAATGCCATAATACAATGAAAAAAATAGTTTTCTTTCTTGCATTTGTTTTTTCTCTTACAGTAGCAGCGCAAAATACCACTATTAACGGTGGAATTGCTGGTAAACAATTGTATCGTTCTATCAATGTGAGCAAATTGTCTCCAACCGGTGGTATGGATTTTATTACTACGCAAGCCATATCGCCCGATGGTAAATTTGTCATTCAACTAACGGTAGCATCGCCCGATATTTACGTATTGGAATTTACCGATGGGACCAAACTAAAACGCCATCAAATTTTGACATTAAAGGCCAACGATAACATTCAGTTGCAGTTTAATAGTACCTATCAAAATTTGCAACTTACATCGGCTACAGGATCAAACGAAGCGGTTTTTGCCCAACGTTACCAAGATTTTGCTTTGCAAGCAGAGGTGCAATCCAAAACTTTTGAACAACGCTACATGGCGGCTACTACCGATGCCGAGAAAGCACAAATTCAAGCCGAGTTTGAACAATTCTATTTGAAATTTCAGCAAGATACCAAGCGTATGCTCTCTACCAATGCCACCTTGCTAACAGCAGGATTTATGGCATATAGCGAATTTGGCAGGGATGTTGCCGTGAATAAAGATTTCTTTGCAGTTGTGTTGAAAGGATTAAAAACTACCTATGCGCAGCACTGGATTACGAAAGAAATTGATTTGCGTATGCAGCAAGCCATTGTAATAGGTAGTGTGGCACCCGAAATTGAATTGAAAGGTGTAAATGGCGAGTCAATTAAGTTAAGCGATTTAAAAGGGAAATACGTATTGATTGACTTTTGGGCATCGTGGTGCGGACCTTGCCGCATGGAAAGTCCTACCTTGGTAAAGGCTTACAACCAATACAAAGACAAAAATTTTGCCATCTTAAGTGTATCGCTCGATAATAACAAAGAAAAATGGGTTGCAGCTATTCAGGCAGATGGCCTTAACTGGCCTTGGCACGGTAGCTCGTTGATGCGTTGGAATTGTCCTGTGGCTAGACGTTATTCGGTGTCGTCTATACCTCATTCTTTGTTAGTAGATCCTAAGGGAAAAGTTATTGCCATTGGACTACGTGGCGAACAATTACTCACCAAGTTAGCCCAAGTTTTAGGCAAATAAAATACGGAAAGCTTCTTCAGCCTTCTTTACAGGAATCAATTTGATGTTGTATGCCTTGTGAGGAAGGCTGTTGTAGTTATATTCGGGCAATATCATTTGTTGAAAGCCCAGTTTTTCGGCTTCGGCAATGCGTTGCTCAATGCGGTTAACGGGGCGTATTTCGCCCGATAATCCTACCTCGCCTGTTAGGCAGGTGTGCGAGTCGATGCTCATATCTAAATTGGCCGATAAAATGGCCGAGATAACCGCTAAGTCGATGGCAGGGTCGTTGATGCGCAAACCGCCTGCAATGTTCAAAAATACGTCTTTTTGTGCCAATTTAAAGCCTGCTTTTTTCTCCAATACTGCCAGTAACATATTCAATCGGCGTAGGTCGAAACCTGTAGCAGAACGCTGAGGTGTTCCGTAGGCAGCGGTTCCTGTAAGTGCCTGTACCTCAATTAAAAACGGACGAATACCTTCTATGGCCGATGCAATGGCAATGCCACTCATATCGTCGTTGCCTGTAAGCAATAATTCGGATGGATTGGTTACTTCGCGCAATCCGGCTTGCTGCATTTCAAATATTCCCAATTCGGACGTGTTGCCAAAACGGTTTTTGATGGCACGCAAAATGCGGTACATGTAGTGTTGATCGCCCTCAAATTGCAGCACGGTATCTACAATGTGTTCCAAAATTTTAGGCCCTGCAATGGCGCCGTCTTTGGTAATGTGCCCTACAATAAAAACAGGAATGTTATTTTCTTTGGCAAAGCGCAGTAGCGAGGTAGCGCACTCGCGAATTTGCGACAAACTGCCTGTAGACGATTCGGACGTTTCGGTGCTGATGGTTTGAATGGAGTCAATTACCAGGATGCTGGGTTTAATGGCCTTGGCGTGTACGTAAATTTGCTCCAATACAGTTTCGCTTAAAATGTAGCAGTCTTTGTTTTGAATGCCCAAACGATCGGCACGTAGTTTCAGTTGGCGGGCGCTTTCTTCGCCCGATACGTATAGCACGGTTTGGCCTTGCAAATGTAGCATGGTTTGCAAAATCAGGGTCGATTTGCCAATACCAGGCTCGCCGCCAATGAGTACCAACGAACCAACAACCAAACCGCCACCCAATACACGGTTTAGTTCACCGTTGCCCATGTCAATGCGTGGGTCTTCGGTGGTGTTGATGTCAACAATGGAAACAGGGCGATGTGTCTCGTTATTGGTGGTATGTACCAGGGGAGTGCTTTTGGTATTCTTTATGGCAATCTCTTCGATACATGTATCCCAGTTGCCGCACGATGGGCATTTGCCAAACCATTGCGAAGCGGTTCGGCCACATTCTTTGCATAGAAATACGTTTTTCGATTTTGCCATAAAAAAAGAGTTAAATAAAAAGTGTACTTCTTCGTTACGCTCACCTTCAAAATCCTCATTTACTTCAGTAAACTCCGGTTTTTCAGGCTTCGCAAGCCTTGAATTCTGCGATTAAGCGAGGGGAGAATAAATTTATTTATTTTTCCGAGCGTGAGCAGAATCGCCGTCGGTAATTACATCTTTTTATTCAACTCTTACGAAGAAGAGGTTGTCTTTCTGTATTTTATTGTAAACGATTGGTTTTGCTATCGGGGTGGATAATGGAAGGCTTGAATGTTTTGGCCTCTTCAAAATCCATTTGAGCGTAAGCGGTAATAATTAAAATGTCGCCAGGTTGTACTTTTCTGGCAGCTGCACCGTTGGTGCAAATAATGCCACTACCACGTTCGCCTTTAATCACGTAGGTTTCAAAACGTTCACCGTTGTTGTTGTTTACAACGTAAACTTTTTCGTTTTCAATGATGTTAGCGGCGTCCATCAAGTCTTCGTCGATGGTAATGCTGCCAATGTAATTCAAATTGGCATCAGTTACGCTAACACGATGAATTTTTGATTTTAAAATTTCGATAATCATCCTTTGTAATGTATGTTGTCTATCAATCTAATTTTTCCGCAATATACGGCAATGCAACCTACAATAAACTCGCTGTCTTCCCAGTTTTGAACGGGTTGAAGGCTGTTTCCGTCTACTATTTCGTAGTAGTCCATGCGAAATTCAGCATCGTCTTTGAATTGCTCTTCTACCCAATCAATGGTTGCACTTACACTTTTGCTGTGGACAAAGGTAGTACTTTTTGTGAGAACTTGTGCAATAAGTGCTGCTTTTTTACGTTGCTCGTCGGTAAGCAAGGTGTTGCGGCTGCTGCGTGCCAATCCACTTTCTTCGCGAATAATGGGGCAGGCAATGATTTGGATGGGGTAATTGAGTTGTTCAACCATGGCTCTGATAATGGCCACTTGTTGAAAATCTTTTTCGCCAAAGTAAGCTTTGTGGGGTTGAACCGCATCAAATAGTTTGCTAACAATTTGTGCTACGCCGTTAAAGTGACCAGGACGATACTTGCCTTCCATTACGGTTTCCAAACTGCCAAAATTAAATTGACGGGTATCTTCTTCGGGGTACATTTCTTGCACGGTAGGCATAAACACTACGTCGCAACCGGCTGCTTGAAGCATGGCGCAATCGGCTTCTGGAGTGCGTGGGTAGCGTTCTAAGTCGGCTTTGTCGTTAAATTGGGTAGGGTTGACAAATACGCTGGCTACGCACAAATCGTTTTCTGCCACGCATCGTGTAATAAGCGAAATGTGTCCGTCGTGCAAAGCGCCCATAGTGGGGACAAAACCTACGCTTTTAGCGGCTTTTTCTTTGATATAGGCCTGTAAATCGGCTATTTTTTCTATAACAATCATGTTGGTTTAGTTTAGGGGTGCAAAGATACGAATATTAAAGTCAAATGTCAAAAGTTAAAAGTCAAAAGTTAAGGGTTGTAAGTCGAAAGTTGCGATTAAGCGAGAGCAGAGATTAAATTTATTTAAGCTATGCCGAGCGGGAGCAACTTCATGAGCGAAGCGAATAAAGTCG
>JAGCMZ010000119.1 GCA_017646225.1 Paludibacteraceae bacterium
ACGAAGAACAAGTACAATTGATGAAACGTCGTGGTGGCGTTGGTCACGACTTGTCGCACATTCGTCCTGCAGGTTCGCCCGTTAAAAACTCAGCCCTAACTTCTACCGGCTTGGTTCCTTTCATGGAACGTTACTCTAACTCTACCCGCGAGGTAGCTCAAGATGGCCGTCGTGGTGCATTGATGTTGAGTGTTTCTATTAAACACCCCGACTCAGAAAGCTTTATCGATGCCAAAATGGAACAAGGTAAGGTTACCGGTGCTAACGTATCGGTAAAAGTACACGACGACTTTATGCAAGCCGTTATCGACGAAACCAACTATGTACAAAAATATCCTATCGATAGCGATACTCCTGCCTACACCAAAGAAATCAACGCTAACCAATTGTGGAAAAAAATTGTACACAATGCATGGAAATCGGCCGAACCTGGTGTATTGTTCTGGGACACCATTACCCGCGAGTCCCTACCCGACTGCTATGCCGATTTAGGTTACAGAACCGTATCAACCAACCCTTGCGGCGAAATTCCATTGTGTCCTTACGATAGCTGCCGTTTGTTGGCTATCAACCTATACTCTTATGTAGAAAATCCATTTACTCCAGAAGCTAAGTTCAACTTTGATTTGTTTGTTGAACACGCCAAATTAGCGCAAAAAATCATGGACGATATCATCGACCTAGAAATGGAAAAAATCGATTTGATTCTACAAAAAATTGATTCAGACCCAGAAAGCGATGCTATCAAACTAACCGAACGCGAATTGTGGTTAAAAATTAAAGACAAAACCGTTAACGGACGTCGTACCGGTGTGGGTATCACTGCCGAAGGCGATATGATTGCAGCCATGAACCTACGTTATGGCACCAAAGAAGCTACCGATTTCTCTGAATTGGTACACAAAACCTTGGCATTGGCTTGCTATCGTTCGTCGGTTGAAATGGCCAAAGATCGTGGTCACTTTAAAGTATTTGATGCAAAACGCGAAGAAAACAACCCCTTCATGATGCGTATCAAAGAAGCCGACCCACAACTATATGCCGATATGGTTCAATACGGTCGTCGTAACATTGCTTGTTTAACCATTGCTCCTACTGGCACCACCAGTATGATGACCCAAACTACATCGGGTATTGAGCCTGTATTCTTGCCTGTTTACAAACGTCGTAGAAAAGTAAATCCTAACGATGCCAAAGCACGCGTTGACTTGGTAGACGAAGTGGGCGACAGCTTTGAAGAATACACCGTATTCCACCATAAATTTATTACTTGGATGGAAGCTAATGGTTACGATACCACCAAAAACTACACCCAAGAAGAAATTGACGAATTAGTGGCTAAATCGCCTTACTACAAAGCTACATCGAACGATGTTGACTGGTTAGAAAAAGTACACATGCAAGGCCGCATTCAAAAATGGGTAGACCACTCTATCAGTGTTACCATCAACTTGCCTGCAGACGTATCGGAAGATTTGGTAAACGAACTATACAAAGAAGCATGGCGCGCAGGTTGCAAAGGCTGTACCGTATACCGCGACGGTTCTCGTACTGGCGTGTTGGTATCGAACAAAAAAGAAGAAAAACCAGCTCCTTGCAACTGCTACCCAGAAATTACCCCAAAACGTCCTCAAGAATTGGAATGCGAGGTAGTACGTTTCCAAAACAACAAAGAAAAATGGATTGCACTAGTTGGTTTGCTAAACGGTCGTCCTTATGAAATCTTTACAGGTTTGGCCGATGACGAAGATGGCTTGATGCTTCCTAAATCGGTAAATAAAGGTAAAATTATTCGTAACTTACACGAAGAAACAGGTGTTAAAACCTACGACTTCCAATTTACCAACAAATACGGATATAAAATTACCATCGAAGGTATTTCGCACAAATTCAACCCCGAGTTCTGGAACTACGCAAAACTAATTTCGGGCGTATTGCGTTACGGCATGCCTATCGACCAAGTTGTTCGCCTAGTAGGTGCCCTACAACTTAACAACGAATCCATTAACAACTGGAAAAACGGTGTGGAACGCGCCCTTAAGAAATACATTCCTGACGGCAGCGAAACCGGTCAAAAATGTCCACATTGCGGCGAAGTGCTTACCTTTACCGAAGGTTGCATGAAGTGTAATAATTGTGGATTTTCTAAATGTGGAGGATAAAAAAAAGAGGCGAAAGCCTCTTTTTTTTATCCTTTCAACGCTTCGTATGCTTCGGTGGCCTCTTCCCACTCTAGCATTTCTTTTTCAAGCTGTTGTTTGAGTTGATCGTATTGAGTCAACAACTCGGGCGATGTATCGCCTGTTGACAGTTTCTCTTCTACTGCGAATATTGCTTTTTCTGTTTCAGAAATAGCAACTTCGCATAACTCCACCAAGCGTTCCGCTTTTTTTAGCTTCCGTTGCTGTTCTTTCCTTTCCTCGTACGATAGTTCTTTAGCGGTGGCTGAGCTTGTCGACGTGTTGTTGACCGATAGGGAAAAAGCCCCCGATAAAGATTCTTGTTCGCTAATCGGGCCCTTCGACAGGCTCAGGGACCGATTCGACTTTTGACTCTCCAGCTCCTTAAGCGACTCCATTTTCTTGGTAGCCAAGAAATCGTAAATACCGCCTAAGTGTTCACGCACCTTACCACCGCCAAATTCGTATACCTTATCTACCAATCCATCTAAGAATTCACGGTCGTGCGATACCACAATAACCGTACCGTCAAACTCTTTAATGGCTTGTTTTAGCACATCTTTAGAGCGCATATCCAAGTGGTTGGTAGGTTCGTCCAATATCAGCAAGTTAACGGGTTCCAATAACAAACGAATCATGGCCAAACGGCTGCGTTCACCACCCGAAAGCACGCCTACTTTTTTATCGGAAGCTTCGCCACCAAACATAAAGGCCCCCAAAATATCGCGAATTTTGGTACGAATATCGCCTACAGCCACATAATCGATGGTTTCAAAAACCGTTTTTGTCTCGTCTAATAAAGAGGCTTGATTCTGAGCAAAATAGCCAATTTTAACTTGGTGACCCAATTGCAGTTTGCCTGTAAAATCGGTTATTTCGTTCATAATACACTTAACCAAGGTTGATTTTCCCTCGCCGTTTTTACCCACAAACGCCACTTTATCGCCTCTGTTTAAGGTTAAATCTACCCCACTAAACACCACATGATCGCCATAACTTTTGCCTACACCTTCCATAATAATAGGATAACTACCCGAATGCGGTGCAGGTGGAAATTTTAGGCGCAAACGGCTGGTATCTTCTTCGTCAATCTCTATACGCTCAATTTTTTCCAACTGTTTAATGCGCGATTGCACCTGAATAGCCTTGGTTGCTTGGTACCTGAATCGTTCAATAAATGCCTCTGTATCAGCAATTTCTTTTTGTTGATTTTGATAAGCACGCATTTGTTGCTCGCGACGCTCTTTGCGCAACTCTACATAGGTGGTATAACTAGCCTTATAGTCGTATATTTTACCCAAACTAATCTCGATGGTACGTTTGGTAACGGTATCAAGAAACTTTCTATCGTGCGATACCAATACCACGGCACCTGGATAACCTGCCATAAATTGTTCTAACCACTGAATAGATTCAATATCCAAGTGGTTGGTAGGTTCGTCCAAAAGCAATACATCGGGACGTTGCAACAAAATCTTTGCCAACTCGATACGCATACGCCATCCTCCACTAAATTCGTTGGTAGGACGGGTAAAATCGGAACGCACAAAGCCCAAACCCATCAATGTTTTTTCTACTTCGGCATCAAAATTACCGCCTCCTTGCATTTCTAGTTGCTCGTTTAGGTGCGACACTTCTTCTATCAAAGCCATATAGGCATCCGACTCATAATCAGTACGTTCGCAAAGTTCTACGTTCAGTTGTTCCAAACGTTGTTGCAATTCCAAAATACGGTTAAACGCCTTCGATGCCTCGTCTTTAACGGTGGTATCGTCGTTGTGAATCATGTGCTGTGGCAGATATCCAATGGTTACATCCTTGGGAATGGCCACCTTACCCGAAGTGGGTTCTTGCAACCCGGCAATAATTTTGAGCATGGTACTCTTCCCTGCTCCGTTATTCCCTACTAAAGCAATTCTATCGCGTTTATTGATGACATAATTTACCTTGTCAAACAACGCTTTTGCACTAAAC
>JAGCMZ010000120.1 GCA_017646225.1 Paludibacteraceae bacterium
AAGCATCTTGCTTGTTTTTGATGGTACGGGTGTAATAATCTTTGTTGGAACTATCTATCACCACTCCCTTGGGCAATACATTCTCGTAGAATTTAGAATCGGGATTGGCATCGATGATATCGATGTATGCCTTTCGGTAATCGACATACATTTGGTTGTTCCACGATATGGCGTACGCCAAACCCATGGCACCACCATAAAGAATGGGTAATTTCCAATACTGACGGTTGTAGATTTGTCCCAAACCAGGCACCACCGCCGCCAACCACACCGCCATGTCTGGGTCTACCTGATAGTTGCTTTTTACGGGTGTTCCAGGGGGAATGGTTTGTAGTTTAGGTTGCATGAGCAACACAGAGCTTTCTGCTTGCGTGGTATCGGGCAAAAACAAGGTAGTATCCTGCTGTACAATGAATATAGAATCGGCCTCTTCTACAAGCTCAGGGACCGAAGCATAGACTCCACCTATCCACAACCCTATTAGACATACTATGTATAGACGTTTTCTCAAGCGTTTTGACGAATTTGGTCCATGGTTGCCAACAATTTTTCCAATTCATCGTCGTTGGCAAACTGCAATACAATGCGACCTTTGCCTTTATCGTTGCGCTCAATTTTTACCGATGCGCCAAACAAATTAGACAAGTGTTTGCTCATTTGTTCGTACTCGGCTTTAATTTCAGGGTCGGCTTGTTTTTTAGCAGGTTTAGCAACCGACAAGTTCTTTACCAATTCTTCTACTTTGCGTACCGAATAACCATTTTTTACAATGTCTTCGTATAGTTGAATCATCAAAGCAGGGTCTGACACGTTGATAAGGGCACGTGCATGCCCCATATCAATTTCTTTTTTGGTAAGACCTAGCTGAATTTCGGCAGGTAATTTTAGCAAACGCAAATAGTTGGCTACCGTAGCACGTTTTTTGCCTACACGCTCACTCAGTTTTTCTTGTGTAAACTGGTATTCGTCTAGCAAACGTTGGTACGTAAGCGCAATTTCTATAGAGTTTAGGTCTTCGCGTTGGATGTTTTCTACCAACGCCATTTCCATCATGGTTTCGTCCGATACTCTTTTTACGTAGGCAGGAATTTTGGTCAAGCCTGCCATTTTAGAGGCTCTATAACGACGTTCACCGGCAATAATCATGTATTTGCCAGGTTCGGTTTCGCGCAAGGTAATGGGTTGCACTACGCCCAATTCGGCAATAGAAGCAGCCAATTCTTTTAAGGCTTCTTCGTCAAAAACGGTACGAGGTTGACCGGGATTGGCTTGAATTTTTGACAATTCAATTTCGTCTATCAACGACGAACCGCTGGTTTGCACCGTAGGTTGCAAATCAATCAATGCTCCCAAACCTCTGCCTAATGCACTCTTTTTTTCTGCCATGATATTATGCGTTTTTCTTTACTACTTCTTCTGCCAATTGTAGGTAATTGCGTGCCCCAGTTGAATCGGCATCGTACAACAAAACAGGTACCCCGTGACTGGGCGATTCGCTGAGTCGGATGTTGCGTTGAATAATGGTTTCAAACACCATGTCTTGGAAGTGTTGTTTCACCTCGTCGTACACCTGACGCGCCAAGCGCAAACGTGCATCGTACATGGTTAGCAAGAAACCTTCAATTTCCAAATTAGGATTCAAACGACTCTTAATGATTTTGATGGTTACCAATAGTTTGCTAATACCTTCTAGGGCGTAGTATTCGGCCTGAACGGGTATAATAACCGAGTCGGCAGCGGTTAAACAGTTTACCGTAATCAAACCCAACGAGGGCGAGCAGTCTATTAGAATATAGTCGTATTTATCTTTTAAAGGGGTTAAAATGCGTTTCAAAAACTCTTCGCGGTTTTCGAGTTTCAGCATTTCAATTTCGGTCCCAACCAAGTCGATGTGCGAAGGAAGCACATCTAAATTTTCTACCTCGGTAGAACGTATGGCCTTTTCTACCGGCAAATTATTGATTAAGCATTCGTAAATGCTTTCGTGAATGTCGGTAATATCAATATTTAATCCAGACGAAGCATTGGCTTGTGGGTCGGCATCGACCAACAACACTTTCTTTTCCATAACGGCCAACGATGCCGCCAAGTTTACAGCCGTGGTGGTTTTACCTACACCGCCTTTTTGATTCGCCAAAGCAATTATTTTTCCCATAATAATTATGTCGTTAACTAACAGCAGTTATATTAGGGGCAAAGATAGTAATTTTAAAACGACTAATAAAGTTACATAATCATAATTTATGCACAAAGAATGTATAAAAAGTTGATAACTTTTTTAAGAATCGTTTTCTGCTAGCTAAACGAATGCTTTTCTTACGTTTTTATAACAAAAAAAATATTTCATAGTGTACAGAAAAAGTTGTATTTTTGCAGCGTTTACGTAAACATCGATGATTATGAAGGACAAGATTAACAGTCTATTACTTGAAATTAAGGGTTTGCAACCCCAAAGCAAAGAAGAAGTAGAAACCCTACGCATTAAATACCTCAGCAAAAAAGGCGTGTTGAACGATTTGTTTGGCGAATTTAAAAACGTACCCAACGAAGACAAACGCGTTATTGGTCAGTTACTTAACGAACTAAAAAATACGGCGCAAGATAAATTTGCCGAAATGAAAGCCCAATTTGAGGATGGCAACAACGCCGAAAAATTAGACCTTACCCGTTCGGCTGCGGCCATCGATTTGGGAACACGTCATCCCCTATCGTTGGTAAAAAATGAAATTATCAACATTTTTGCTCGATTGGGCTTTACCGTTTCTGAGGGACCCGAAATTGAAGACGATTGGCACGTGTTTGGCGCGCTTAACTTCCCACCCGAACACCCTGCCCGCGATATGCAAGATACGTTCTTTATTGAAAAGAACCCCGACATTTTGTTGCGTACCCACACCAGTAGCGTACAATCGCACGTTATGTCTACCCAAGAACCTCCTATTAGGGTGCTTTGCCCTGGTCGCGTGTACCGCAACGAGGCTATTTCGTATCGTGCACACTGCTTCTTTCACCAAGTAGAAGGCCTTTACATCGACAAAAACGTATCGTTTGCCGACTTAAAACAAGCCCTTCTTTATTTTGCTAAAGAAATGTTTGGCGAATCGACTCAAATTCGTTTACGTCCTTCGTACTTCCCCTTTACCGAGCCCAGCGCCGAAATGGATATTTCATGTAACCTATGCGGTGGCGAAGGTTGCCCCTTCTGCAAACACACCGGTTGGGTAGAAATTTTGGGTTGTGGTATGGTAGACCCCAATGTTTTGGAAGCATGTGGCATTGACTCAAAAGTGTACAGCGGTTATGCCTTTGGTATGGGTGTAGAACGTATTGCCAACCTTAAATACCAATGCAAAGACTTGCGTATGTTCTCAGAAAACGATGTTCGTTTCTTAAAACAATTTGAATCGTCTATCTAATGAAATCAAAACAAAGTCAACTTATTATAGGGGCTATTAGCGATAACATGGACGAGGCGGGATTTATTCCCATCATAGCCGAAGAGAGCGAAGACGATTCGTACCAACTATCGGACGATAAACTGTTGCCTATCTTGGCATTGCGCAACATGGTATTGTTTCCTGGCGTGATGATGCCAGTGGTGGTAGGTCGCAAAAAATCGCTTCGTTTGGTACGCGAAATGTACAAAAAAGGTCGTGCCATTGGTGCTGTTGCCCAAATTGATAAAAACACCGACGATCCCAAACAAAACGATTTGTTCAAGGTGGGTACGGTGGCACAAATTGTGCGCATTTTGGAAATGCCCGACAACACCACTACGGTTATTTTAAGGGGTAGAAAATCGTTCGTTATCAACGAGATAGTAAGCGAAACACCTTACATGACCGCATCGGTAGAACTTCGCAAAGAAATTACCAAAGTTCCTAAATCCAAAAACTTTACCGCATTGGTCGAAGCCATTAAAGATTTGGCCATGCGTATGATTCGTATGTCGAACAACATGCCACAAGACTTGTTGTTTGCCATTAGAAACATCGAAAAAGAACAATTCATCATCAACTTTATAGCTGCAAACATTGGTTTGGCATTGGAAGAACGTCAGCAATTGTTGGAAATTGGACACATTGAAGAACGTGCTTACCTGCTGCTAAAAATGCTAACCCAAGAATCGCAAATGTTGGAAATTAAGTCGTCTATCCAGTCGCAAGCCATGGAGAACATCGACAAGCAACAACGCGAATACTTCTTGCAGCAACAAATCAAAACCATTCAAAAAGAATTGGGCGGATCGGTGCAAGAGCAAGATTTGAGCCAATTGCGCCAAAAAGCAGCCACCAAAAAGTGGAACCAAGCTGTTAAAGAGCAGGTAGAAAAAGAAATTGCCAAGTTAGAAGGCATGCCTACCCACTCGCCCGATTTTTCCATTCAAATGAACTATGTTCAAACCTTGGTAAACCTACCTTGGAACGAATATACCAAAGATAATTTTAACCTAAAAACGGCCGAACGCGTACTGAACAAAGACCATTTTGGTTTGGACGATGTAAAAGAACGCATTTTGGAACACTTGGCGGTTTTGAAACTAAAAGGCGATTTGAAATCGCCCATTATCTGCTTGTACGGCCCTCCTGGGGTGGGTAAAACCTCTTTGGGTAAATCGGTTGCCGAAGCCTTGGGTCGTAAATATGCGCGCATTTCCTTGGGTGGTTTGCACGACGAATCGGAAATTCGTGGTCACCGCAGAACCTACCTAGGCGCCCTACCCGGTCGTATTATTCAAAGCTTGGAAAAAGCAGGATCGTCTAACCCGGTGTTTATTTTGGACGAAATTGACAAAATAGGCAGCGATTTTAAAGGCGACCCATCGTCGGCATTGCTAGAGGTGTTAGACCCCGAACAAAACGGTGCTTTCCACGATAACTTTATCGATATTGATTTTGACCTATCGAAAGTATTGTTTATTGCTACTGCCAACGACCTTAGCACCGTATCGCGTCCTTTGTTGGACCGTATGGAGCTAATCAACATTAGCGGATACATTGTAGAAGAAAAAATAGAAATTGCTACCAAGCACCTTATTCCTAAACAATGGGAAAACCATGGTATTCCTGCCAAAGCGGTGCAAATTCCTAAAAAGACCATCCGTGCCATTATTGAGGGCTATACCCGCGAATCGGGCGTGCGTGGTTTAGACAAATTGCTAGCAAAAATTGCGCGCAAATCGGCACGTAAATTGGCTATGGACGATACCTTTAGCGCTACCCTACAACCCACCGATTTGTACGACTATTTGGGCGTAGCTCCTTATGATGCATCGGAACAAAGCCAAAAAGAAGAAATTGGCATTGTAACCGGTTTGGCATGGACATCGGTAGG
>JAGCMZ010000121.1 GCA_017646225.1 Paludibacteraceae bacterium
AGAGCAGAAACCAAACGGTCCCTGAGCCTGTCGAGTTTCTTGAGCAGCGAGAGCAGAAGCAATGCGGTCACTGAGCTTGTCGAAGTGCCCAGCATTGATTATGCCGAGTCGCAAAAGAAATATCAAAGTGCCCGAATAATAGTTAAATCGCAGAATCGTTTAATCGTAATAAAAAAACGAATCAACGATTAAACGACTCAACGACTAAACGCATCAACATCTATTCGGGCCCTTTTTCCCTTCGGTCAACAACACGTCGACAAGCTCAGGGACCGAATAGGGTCGACTAAACAATAATAAACGATTCACCGATTAGTCAGTAAAAAATATGAACAAGAAAAACCTTATCTTATTTCAAGTATTCAGCATTCTAGGGTTAATGGCCTCTATCTTTTTGTGCGTAACCCTAGGCGATACCACCAGTTATGTACTAGCCGGATTGTTCCTATTCTCGGCCGTGTTCTTCATCTATCAAATGCGCTATTTCAAAAACAAAGACAACAATAAAAAATAACCATGCTAAAACGTATGTTACTTGTCTTGTGTTGCCTAGTAGGCAGCATGAGCCTTTATGCGACCATCCCCCAGGATACCACCGTAGTGGTAGGTAAATTGCCCAATGGCTTAACCTATTACATAAAGCACAACAGTTACATTCCCAATCGTGCTGATTTTCATATTGCTCAAAAAGTAGGTTCCATTCAAGAACAACCCGAACAACGTGGTTTGGCGCACTTTTTGGAACACATGGCCTTTAATGGCACCAAACATTTTCCCGATAACGCACTCATCAACTATTTAGCAACCATTGGTGTAAAATTTGGGGCAAACCTAAATGCTTATACCAGTGTAGACGAAACCGTTTACATGATTACCGATGTACCCACACAGCGCACCAGCACGGTAGACTCCTGCTTGCTTATTTTGCGCGATTGGTCGGATGGTATTTTGCTAGAAGATAAAGCCATCGATAAAGAACGCGGTGTTATCGAAGAAGAATGGCGTAGCAGGAATTCTTCCTTCGATCGTCAAATGGAGCAAATGTTGCCCGAAATATACGGTACCGATAAATACGCCGATTGCTTGCCCATTGGTAACATTGAGGTAATCAGAAATTTTGAGTACAACACCATCAGAGACTATTATCATACTTGGTATCGTCCCGATTTACAGGGTATTATCGTAGTAGGCGATGTGGATGTAAAGGCAGTCGAAGAAAAAATTAAAACCCTTTTTGCCGACATCAAAGTGCCCGAAGGTGCTCCAGAACGCATTTACTATCCTGTGTCGGATTATCCAGAACCCGTTATATCTTTTACCCAAGATAAAGAACAGACCAAAGTGATGATTGCTTTGGCGCAACGCATACCCGATTTGTCGCCCCAGGTAAAACAAACGGTCGAAGGCATGAAACAATCGTTTATTCGTAAAGCCGCAACCAGTATGCTCAACACGCGTTTGAATGATTTGGAAAGAAAGCCCAATTCACCTTTTGTGATTGCGTGGTCAGACCATACTGAATACCATGTGTCAAAAATAGAAAGAACATTAGAAATAGGTGGTTATGCATTGCCCAATAAAATAAACGACGCCATCAGTCAACTGCTCATAGAGCGCAGACGTATGTATCAGCATGGTTTTACCCAAATCGAGTTAGATCGTGCCAAGGCAGAGTATTTGGCTAATTTAGAACAAAACTACAACAACCGCAATCAACGTACCAATGCTGTATACGTTGATGCGTGCAAACGAAACTTTTTAGAAAACGACACTCTTTCGCCCGACGATTGGAGCTATGAGCA
>JAGCMZ010000122.1 GCA_017646225.1 Paludibacteraceae bacterium
CTTGTATCGAAGCCAATTTGTCGGCTGCAGCCAAATAGTTGCTTTGTGCCGATTGCGCATCGATGTAAAGCGATTCTACGTATTTGGCAATTTGTTTTTCGGCTTGTTGGTATTGCAGTTCGGTTTGTTGGTGTTCAATTTTGGCTTTGGCCACCGAGGTTTGGGTTTTGCTTTGGTCGTAAATGGGGATGTTGATGCTTAGTCCGGCCGAAGGTGCCAAACTGTTGGTAAATTGTTCGCCCAAAGAGGCCGCTCCGTTGGTGTTGTAGTTGCCCGACATACCTGCCGATAACGAAATGGTAGGCCAGTAGCCTGCTTTGGCATTTTTTAGGTTGTATTCCGATGCCTTGATGTTTAGTTCTGCCTCTTTAATTTGGGGCATGGTAAGCATGGCTTGGTTGTAAATATCAAGCATTTCGGGCAAACTTTGCAATACTTCTTGGTCTGAAATTTCGGGAATGGCTACGTTAAACAAGGTGGTAATATCTAATTCCAGTAGCTGTTTAAGTTCCATAATTACGCTGCGCAAATTGTTTTTGCCCGATGTTAGGCTGTAGCTATTTTGGCTGTATTGTGCTTTTACTTGTGCCAAATCGGCCTTGGTAATTTTGCCCGCTTCGAACAAAATTTGCGAACGATCCAATTCTTGTTGGCTAAGGGCTAGCATGCTTTCGGCAATCTTTACGTTCTCGTGGGCATATAGCACTTGTAGGTAGGCCCTTAAAATAGAAATTTCAATTTCTTTTTGAGTAGATAAAATGCCCGCATTGCGCACTTCTACCAAAATGTCGCTTTGCTTTTTGTTGTACGATAATTTGCCACCGTTAAACAAGGTCATACCTAAATTGATGCCGTAGTTGGCTCCGTAAGAGGCTTGCCCGTTATTGGTAAGCATACCCGAATAACCAAAGTTCTGACTGGTAGATGCCGAAATGGTGGGGGCAAAAGCGCTTTTGGCAGCAATGACATTTTGCTGGGCGGTTTCGTAGTTATGAATGGCTTGTAGTACGCTGATGCTGTTTTCTTTGGCATATTCAAGGCATTGGTTAAGGGTCCAATCTTCTGCCATGATGCTGCCCGTGCATGCGCAAAAAGCCAAAAGAGCAGTAAATAGTTTTTGTTTCATAACGATTTTAATCTTGTTTCTTTGGGTTAGACGACAAGGCATTGGCAAGGTAAAATGCAAAAAGATACTAAAACCTATGCCTAACGTCAGGATGAAAAAAAATCGGTTTACCAAGATAAACCGATTTTGTTTTTATAGATTCCATTCGAATCCGTCTTTGGTATCTTTGATACTGAAACCTAAAGCGGTAAGTTCGTTTCGGATTTTGTCGGACGTTGCCCAATCTTTGTTGCGTTTGGCTTCGAGGCGCATATTCAACAAAAGGTCGATGGCCTTTTTGTATGCGTCGTTGGTGCCTGCGTTGCTCTCTTCGCTTTGCAAACCAAAAATATCTTCGATAAAGAGTTTGAAGGTAGCTTTTAGTTCGTCTAGGTCGGCCTGGCTGATGGTGGCTTTGCCGTCGTGTACTTGGTTGATGGCTTTGCAAGCGTCAAACAAATGAGCAATGGCAATGGGCGAGTTGAGGTCGTCGTTCATGGCTTCTTCTAGTTTGGTGCGCAAACCAGCTGTTTCTACCGTCGATGTAGCCGATGCGGTTAGCTTTAGCAAGCGTTCGTAGGCTTCCATTAGGCGTTGCAATCCTTTTTCGGAAGCTTGCAAAGCTTCGTTGCTAAAGTCAACGGTGCTGCGGTAGTGTGCTTGCAAAATAAAGAAGCGAATGGTCATGGGGCTGTAGGCTTGTACCAATAGGTTGTGTGTGCCGTTGAACAGTTCATCGAGCGTAATAAAGTTGCCCAACGATTTGCCCATTTTTTGACCGTTGATGGTAATCATGTTGTTGTGCATCCAATAGCGTGCCGATTCTTTGCCCAATGCTGCGGTAGATTGTGCAATTTCGCACTCGTGGTGAGGGAACATCAGGTCCATACCACCGCCGTGAATGTCAAATTCTTCGCCTAAGTATTTGCAACCCATGGCAGAACATTCCATGTGCCAACCAGGGAAACCGTCGCTCCATGGCGATGGCCAACGCATAATGTGTTCGGGTTGTGCTTTTTTCCAAAGCGCAAAGTCCATGCTGCGACGTTTTTCGCTTTGACCATCCAATTCGCGGGTAGTTTCAAGCAGTTCGTCAATGTTGCGGCCCGATAGTTTGCCGTAGTGGTAATCTTTGTTGTATTTTTCTACGTCAAAATATACAGAACCTTCGCTTACGTAGGCATAACCTGCGTCCAAAATCTTCTGTGTAAAGGCAATCTGCTCAATGATGTGGCCCGATGCATGGGGCTCGATGCTGGGAGGAAGAACATTTAACGCATTCATGCTTTGGTGGTAGCGGTTCAAGAAATATTGTACCACTTCCATGGGTTCTTTTTGCTCTAAACGTGCTTTTTTGGCAATTTTATCTTCGCCTTCGTCGGCATCGTGTTCCAAGTGACCTACGTCGGTAATGTTGCGAACGTAGCGTACTTTGTATCCTAGGTGTTGTAGGTACCTAAATAGTAAGTCGAAGGTAATAGCTGGACGTGCGTGTCCCAAGTGGGCATCGCCGTATACGGTAGGTCCACATACATACATCCCTACCAACGATTCGTGCAAGGGGATGAATGTCTCTTTTTTTCGACTTAACGTGTTGTAGATAGATAGTTTATGTTCCATATTTTTTATGGGGATTCCCAATAAACGATTAAACAAAATGATTTAGGTACAAAGATAATGATTTTTTTGTTGTCGTATCATATTTTTTAGTATCTTTACAAAATGCAATCTGTGCAAAAATAATTTACTAACCTATAAAATCAATTTACAATGAAAAAAACGTTACTTCTTGTAACCATGCTGTGTGCAAGTTTGTTTGCCATGGCGCAAGTTACAACCGATCCTGCGGTTATTCCATTGGATTACACAGGAAAAATTGTGATTACGTTTGATCCTACAGGTACTGCTATGGCAGGCCAAGCCACTTGTTATGCACATACAGGTGTAACATCGAAAGAGCAAGGTTCTTGGAGATGTGCTCCTACTTGGGGTGATAATGATGACAAGTACAAATGTACAAAATCGGGCACTAAGTGGACCCTTACCATCCCTTCGCTTGACGAATATTACGCTTGTGCTGCTAGCGAAAATTTGACTGCAATTAACATCTTGTTCCGTACATCGGATGCTAAAACACAAACGGCAGACATTGTTGTTCCTTTTAACTTTGTAGAAAAAGATCCTGTTGTAAAAGCGCGCCCTAGCGGTATTACCGATGGTATCTTTTACGATGCTAACGATCCTACCAAAGTAACTGTATCGTTGTATGTTGCTCCAAGCAAAAGCAGTGTAGTGGCTAAAAATGTTTACATCTACTGCGATGCCAATGACTGGACTCCATCGAACGATTATCAATGCTACAAAGATGGTAACTATTTCTGGTATACCTTTACGGGTTTGACCGCTGGAAAAGAATATGCGTTCCAATATGCTGTAAAAATGTCGAACGGTTCGTTTGTTCAAATGTCAGACCCTTATTCAACCAAAGTATTGCACGAAGACGACAAATGGGAACCTAAACAACAAGATCCAACCTTGATGCCCTTCCCTAAAGGTGCTGTAGGTTATACCACCGTTATCCAACCTGGTAAAAAAGCGTTCCAATGGAGCAGCGCTACTACCAACTTTAAACGTCCTAACCGCAACAACTTGGTGATTTACGAAATCTGGCCTTATTCGTACAGCAAAGACCGTAACTTTAAAGCCATTACCGAACGTTTGGATTACTTGGCTAACTTGGGTATCAATGCCTTGGAATTTATGCCACTTTGCGAATTTGATGGTAACTTAAGCTGGGGTTATGCACCTAACCACTATTTTGCAATGGACAAAGCATACGGTCCAGAAGAAGACTTTAAGAAATTGGTAGACGAATGCCACAAACGTGGTATCGCCGTTATCGTGGACATGGTATTTAACCACGCAACCGGTAACCATTCTTTGGAAAAACTTTATGGTGGTTATAACAACCTAAAGGACAACCCATACTTTAACGTAACTGCTCCTCATACTGCTGCTGTATTCGAAGACTGGAACCACAGCTATACTACTACCAAAGAACACTTGACAAGAGCTTTGAAGCACTGGTTGACCGAATATAAGATAGACGGTTTCCGTATGGACCTTTCGCACGGTTTCTGTGGTCCTAACTGCAACGACCGTAAATCGAACGTTAACTACTATTACAATAATGGTGTAAAAGCGGTTGCTTCCGATGCTTACTTTATCCTAGAACACTGGGAAGATCAAGGTGGCGAAAAGGCTGGCTATGTAAACAATGGTATGATGTGCTGGGAAAATACCAACAATGCGTATAGCCAAGTAGCTATGGGTTGGTTAAAAGAAGGCGATGCTTTGAATAATGCTAATAACGATGGTTATGTAAGTTATGTAACCTCGCACGACGAGCAACGTCCTTTCTGGAAAGCTAAAACCTATGGTAATGGAACCATTAAATCGAACGAGAAAACCCGTTTGGCACGTGTTCCTGCTGTAGTAGCTATGTGCGTTATGTTGAATGGTCCTCAAATGATTTACCAATTTGACGAATTGGGTTACGATTTCTCGTTCTGTTCTAATGCAGCCGCTACATCGGGTAATAATAAAAACAAAGGCGAAACTCCTTGCCACGAAACCGATGCTAAACCATTGCCAGAATCGTATGGTTGGTTCCAAAATGCGGATCGTATGAATGCATACCAAAAATTGGGTCAAATTATTCAATTGCGTACCAAATTAGCACCTAATACCTTTGCAGGCAATCCTACCAGCAGCGATTTGGGTACTGGTAAAGCTTTGCGTAGCGTTATTTGGGGCAGCGGTAATACTCGCATCTTTGTGTTGGCTAACTTTGGTACCTCCACTCAATCGTTTAGCTTACCTACTGGCAACAACTGGTACGATTACCTAGCAGGTAGCGGTCAACTATTGTCGGGCGGTGCCAATATGAGCATTGCAGCTGGCGATGTTAAAGTATATGCTGCTACCAAATATAACTTGCCTTCTGTTCCTAATAAATACGATTACGTAGGAATTGGTGAGTTAGAAGAAGCACCTAAAGCTACTATCTATCCTTCTGTAACTTCAGACTACGTAACCATCAATGCTGAAGAAGAAATTTCGGATGTTAAATTGATGAGTTTGTCGGGTCAAACCTACGCACCTAAGTTCACCGAAGAAGGTTTGGTAGACGTACAAGGTTACGATGCAGGTTTGTACCTATTGGTAGTTCGCTTTGAAAGCTACGAAACCGCGTTCAAGATTATAATAACCGATTAGTCAATTAGTCGATTAGTCATAAAAAAAGGACCCATTTAAATGGGTCCTTTTTATTATATGACTTCAATGCCTTGTTCTTCGCAAAGCTTTAAGCTTAATTCTTTTAGTTTGTATTTTTGAATCTTACCACTACCGGTTAGTGGGAAACTATCTACAAAGAATACGTATTTAGGAATCTTATAGCGGGCAATTTTGCCTTTGCAGAAATCTTTAACGTCTTCGGCTTCTAAGGTAGCACCTTCTTTAAGAATGATGAAAGCACCTACTTCTTCGCCGTATTTTTTAGAAGGAACGGCAGCTACTTGTACGTCGCTTACGCCTTCTAGGTGGTATAAGAATTCTTCAATTTCGCGTGGGTAAATGTTTTCGCCACCACGAATAATCATGTCCTTGATACGTCCAGTAATGCGATAGTAACCGTCTTCGTCTTTTACACCAAGGTCGCCCGAGTGAAGGAATCCGTTAGCATCAATGATTTCTTGGGTAGCTTTATCGTTTTTGTAGTAACCCTTCATGACGTTAAAGCCACGGCAGCACATTTCGCCTTGTACCCCAGGAGGACAAATTTCGCCCGTTTCGGGGTCAATTACTTGTACCTCTACAAAAGGATAATCGCGGCCTACGGTGGTGCAACGTTTTTCAAAGCTATCTTCGATGGTAGTTTGGGTCATACCAGGTGATGTTTCGGTTAGGCCATACACGCTGGTAATGGTCATGTGCATTTTGTCCGATACTTGGCGCATCAATTCAACAGGGCAAAGCGAACCCGCCATAATACCCGTGCGCAAGCAGGTTAAATCGAACATGTTGAACATGGGGTGATTTAACTCGGCAATAAACATGGTAGGAACCCCGTATAGAGCGGTACAGCGTTCTTGGTGAACCGAAGCCAACACCACCAATGGATCAAATTTTTCTACCATTACTTGGGTACAACCGTGTGTTAAGCAGTTCATGGTTGCCAATACCACGCCAAAGCAGTGGAAAAGGGGAACGCATACACAAAGTTTATCGTCGCTGGTAAATTTCATGTGCTCGCCGGTAAAGAAACCGTCGTTGGCAATGTTATAGTGGGTAAGCATTACGCCTTTGGGGAAACCAGTGGTACCCGAGGTGTATTGCATGTTTACTACGTCGTGGCAGTTTACTTGTTTTTTTGCCTCTTTTAGTTTCTCGTCTGCTATCGAGCTGCCTAAAAGCAAGATTTCGGCAGTGTTGTACATGCCACGGTGTTTCTCCTGACCAATGTAAATAACATTTTTCATTTTGGGGAAACGTTCGCTTTGCAACTTGCCACGTTGGCAGGTTTTTAATTCGGGCAACATTTTATAGGTCATGTCGACGTAGTCGCAATCCCATGTGCCGTCAATGATGCAAAGGGTGTGCATGTCCGAGTTTTCGCACAAGTACTCCAACTCGTTTTGTTTGTAGTTGGTGTTTACAGTAACGCAAACCGCGCCAATGCGAGCGCAAGCATATAAAAAGGTCAACCAATCGGGAACGTTGGTAGCCCATAGACCTACGTGTGTGCCTTTTTCAATGCCAATGGCCAACATGCCTTTGGCAAGGTGGTTTACACGTTCGTCAAATTGTTTCCAAGTAAAGCGTAGACCTCGGTCGGCGTATACAATGTAGTCTTTATCGGGTGTTTGCTCAGCCCAATATTCTACCCATTCGCCTAGGGTTCTGGTGGAAAGTTCGTATGGTTGTTGCATGGTTCTATTAGAATGGGGCATATACTACCGCCAAAATTTTGGCAGGTTGGGTAGCATACACCAAGTGTTCTACAATTGAATCGTAGTAAATGCTGTCGCCTTGTTCCAATACATATTCGTTTTGGCCGTATTTAATTCTTACTTGGCCTTCTAGTACGTAAATAAATTCTTCGCCTTCGTGCGATGATAGGAGCAAGCTATCGGTAGCAGCGGGTTCTATGTTGATGATAAAAGGCTCCATGTTGCGACCTGCTTTGCTTTTGGCAAGCGACATAAAGTCTAGGTGCGAGTTAGAACGGCTTTTTGTATTAGAGGTGCTAAGGCATTTGTCGCTAACGCCTCCACGGCAAATTTCTGGTCCTAAATTATCGCTATCGTCCAAGAAAGTACCCAAACGTACACCCAATGCGCGTGCAATTTTAATAAGGGGCGATAACGATGGAATGTTGGTGTTAGCTTCAATTTCGGCAACCAACGATAATTCTAGGCCGCTGTTGGTAGCTAACTCTTCTTGTGACATTTTGCGGGCTTCGCGAAAGCCTTTGATTTTGTCTCCTACTAATTTTTTATTTGTCATAGTCTAAAATGAATTATCTGTAATTTTGAGAGCGCAAAAATAATCAATTTTTCTGGTTTTGGGCAGAAAAATTGATAAATTATAAGAATAAATACCTTTTTGCTTAATTATTTTAGTTTTTTACGCCCTTTTGCCTTTGGTTTTGCTTCTCCTGCCTCTGCAATAATTTGCAAGCAGTCTTGATAGGTAAGTTCGGTAGGCTCGCAACCTTTGGGAAGTTTATAGTTGGTTTTGTTTTTGCACAAATATACTCCTTAGCGGCCATTTAGTAGACGCATATCGGCATCTTCGTCAAAAACTTTCACC
>JAGCMZ010000123.1 GCA_017646225.1 Paludibacteraceae bacterium
GAAAAGGCCAATAGCATCCATATTACCAATCCGGAATCTGGTAAAAAAAGATTCATAATGTTTGCTTTTGTTGGTAAATGGTAACCGCCTTTTACAGCGGTTACCTAGAGTTTATTTGTAACCTTTGCAGGCTACGTGGCTTACAATAGGATAGCCAATACGCAAGTAATGATGGCAAACAAGGTTACACCTTCAATAAGAGCAGCTGCCAAAATCATACCCGAACGGATGTCTCCTGCAGCTTCTGGTTGACGTGCAATGGCTTCCATAGCAGACGAACCAATTTTACCAATGCCCATACCGGCACCTAGAATTGCAATAGCAGCGCCAATACTTGCGCCAAATTTAGCTAATGCTGCGCCAGCAAAGGCGGCTTCAAGAATTACTGATAACATAATGATAAGTGTTAAGTGTTAAGTGTTTATTGTTTAGTTGTTTAGTCGTTTAGTCGTTTAGTCGACTAAACGCATAAACGAATTGTCGAATAAACGGAGCATAGCGCAAGCTATGCGATATTAATGATGTTCTTTTACTTGTGCCATGCCAATAAATGTAGCCGATAACATGGTAAATACGTATGCTTGGATAAAGGCTACTAATAATTCCAAGCAGTACATAAATATCGAGAATAGGATCGATACCACAGCGGTAACGCCACCCACAACAGCTCCCATGCTAATGGTAATGATAAAGATCAAGGCCATCAATACCATAATAATAAGGTGTCCTGCCAAAATATTGGCAAAAAGACGAATCATCAAGGCAATGGGTTTGGTAAGGGTTGATATAATCTCGATAATGGGCATCAAGGGCAATGGTACTTTTAACCAGGTAGGAACATCGGGCCAAATAACTTCTTTGTAGTATTCGCGTGTTCCGCAAATGTTGGTTACTAAATAGGTAAATACCGCTAGCACCATGGTTACCGATAGGTTGCCCGTTAAGTTAGCACCAAAGGGGAAGATAGGAATCAATCCCATTAAGTTGTTTAGCAAAATAAAGAAGAAAACGGTTAGCAAGTAGGGCGAAAAACGCATGTATTGGTCGCCCAACGAAGGTTTAATAACATCGTCTTCAATGTAATTGATAACCACTTCCATTAAGCTATATCCCTTGCTAGGTACACCCAATGGGCGTTTTTTATAGGCACGTGCCATAGGAATAAAGATGCCTAGCAAAATAGCACTCGACAATAAAATAGCAAATACGTTTTTGGTAATTGAAAGGTCAAAAGGTCTTACCACTTCGCCTTTGCTGTTAATTTCTACCAATTTGCCATCGTAGTCGCCACCTTTAGCAATGTAGAAATTTTCGTATTGATGGCCATGGGCAACATGACTCGACGAAAAAACAAACCATCCTCTTTCTTCGCTGTGGGCAATCACCAACAAAGGAACAGAAATAGGGTGTCCGTTTATTTCGGTAATGTGAAAATCATAACCATCGCCTACGTGTCCAAACAAAAAGGATACGGGGTCAAAGGTTGCCTCTTCTTCTGCTGTTTCGCTTGCCATTACGACAGGGGTAAACAGCATGGCACACATCAATAATATGTATTTTAGTTTTTTCATTCGTTTGGTTGCTTCGTTTTTTTAGCATCCATCCATGCTAAAGCTAGTTTTGTTTCTACTACCAATGTAATTAAGTACATGGCTACCAACCTAATAAAGAAAGCGACGCCCACTTGTGGCATTAAAAATGCAAAACCCAATACAATGCCCAAGATAACCAATAGCTTGGCTGTTTTGTACAGCATGTAAACTTGTGTACCTTTTGCTTGGTTGGTTTGTTTGCGAGCGTATTTTTCTATTTCGTAATAAATCCATTCAATGCCCATAAACAACAGGGGTACCATTAGGTACATGCGGTTGTAGGGGGCTTGCATCATAAATTGGTGTATCAAAGAAATCACCAATTCGCCAATAAGGCAGCTCAACAACAAAACGGGTAGTGCGTTTTTCATAATTCTACGCAAGCGGTTATGTCGTTGTTGTGTATTTCTACAAATCCGCCAGCAATGTCAATAGAAACGGGTTCGCTTCCATCGTTACCTATAACAATGGTGCCTTTATTTAACAATGAAATAATGGGCGCGTGATTGTCTAATACCGTAAACGGACTTTGTGCTCCCGGAAAGGCTACCGATGTAGCTGTTCCGTTGTACAAACTTTTGTTGGCCGAAAGAATAGAAACATTCATGGCTATTTGCTACTTTCTTTTAATAGTTGTTCACCTTTGGCAATGGCAGCTTCAATGTTGCCCACCAAGTTAAAGGCGGCTTCTGGATATTGGTCCACTTTACCGTCCATAATCATGTTAAAGCCTTTGATGGTTTCGTCAATTGGAACCAAAACGCCTTTCAAACCGGTAAATTGTTCGGCTACGTGGAAGGGTTGTGACAAGAAACGTTGTACACGACGTGCGCGGTGTACCACCAATTTGTCGGCTTCCGATAGCTCTTCCATACCCAAAATAGCAATAATATCTTGCAACGATTGATAACGTTGTAATAGCTCGATAACGCGCATGGCAGTGTTGTAGTGTTCTTCGCCTACTACAGAAGGATCCAAAATGCGCGAGGTAGAGTCCAATGGGTCTACCGCTGGATAAATACCCAACTCGGCAATTTTACGGCTCAATACAGGGGTTGCGTCCAAGTGGCTAAAGGTAGTAGCTGGAGCAGGGTCTGTTAAGTCGTCGGCAGGTACGTAAATAGCTTGTACAGAGGTAATAGAACCGTTTTTAGTAGAAGTAATACGTTCTTGCATCAAACCCATTTCCGATGCTAGGGTAGGTTGGTAACCTACAGCCGATGGCATACGACCCAACAACGCCGAAACTTCCGAACCTGCTTGGGTGAAACGGAAAATGTTGTCGATAAACAACAATACGTCGTTACCTTCTTTGCCCGATTCGTTGTTGTCGCGGAACGATTCAGCAACGGTCAAACCCGAAAGTGCCACCGAAGAACGGGCACCAGGAGGTTCGTTCATCTGACCGAACACCAAGGTAGCTTGCGATTTAGAAAGGGCTTCTTGGTCTACTTTCGAAAGGTCCCAGTCGCCTTCTTCCATGCTTTTCTTAAATTCTTCGCCGTAGTTGATAACGCCTGCTTCTAGCATTTC
>JAGCMZ010000124.1 GCA_017646225.1 Paludibacteraceae bacterium
CCCCACTCACCATCCAAGCGCCACCTAGTGCACCAATAATGAGCAAAATAATAACTGCCGATCCAACACCACCAATGCCCTCTTTAATTTGCTGTTCAAAATCGTCCCAGGTGCGTTTATATACCAGTGCACCCAACAAGATACAACCCATAGAAGTCATTAACAATGCTATCTGACTGCCCCCTGCCAACGAATCTACACCAAAGGTTTTAATGACCAACACCAACATGCCAACCAGGAATAAAATAACCAGCACAGGCACATAAATGGGCGGGATATTGCTTTTTTTGTTCATAGAATAATTGATTTTGGGTTAAAAGAATGGCAAATGTAATAAAATTTAACACAAAACGCAACTTAAAAGCACCTGAATGGACATTTTTCAATAAAATTACCTAATTTTGCCACCCAATTTTAGAGGCATAAATTACCATGAGAAAAATTGTCTTAACCACCCTTATAGCATTAGTATCGTTAACAGGTATGGCACAAAATGCCGACAGCACGGCTACCAAAAAAGACAGCCATGCCATTACTGTTTATGGTTTTGCCCGCAGCGAAATGTACGTAAACAGCCGCGAAAATTACGAGGCAAAAGGGGGTATTATTTGCCTATATCCCAAACCCATTGAGCTGGACGACTACGGTTTTGACAAAAATGCCAAAGTAAATGCTGGTTTTTTAGCCATTACATCGCGCATTGGTTTAAAATACCAATACACCTTAAACAATTTGAAATTGGGAGCGCACATCGAGGGCGATTTTTGCGGTACAGCTACTTACATCGATATTTTCCGTCTGCGCCACGCATACGCCTCTATCGCCTATAAAAACCACACCCTTTTGGTAGGTCAAACCTGGCATCCCTACTACGATGGTATTTTCCCCAACGTGCTTACCTTAAACGGAGGTACGCCAACGGGTATCATCAACCGTTCACCCCAAATTCGATACGAGTGGATGGCCACCCCTCATTTCAAACTAACCGCCGCTTTTGTAACCGAAGGCGTTAAGTACATCCGCCCCGAAGCCGTGTTAGGGTTTACCGGTACTACCAACAATTGGAAATACGGTTTGATGGGCGAATACCGCTACTGTGGCATCGACCACACCTTTACCAGCGAAATCGGTTCGACCGTACAAACCATGCCTTTGCACAGTTTCTCGGGTACGGTTTATACCGAATTTAAGCAAGACAACTGGTTGTTCAATGCCCGCGTATTGGGCGGTCAAAACCTGTCGCACTTAATTGTTTTGGGTGGATACGGTTTGGTATCGGAAGATGTAGAGAACCTACAAGCCACCTATGCCAATTTAGACCAAATGGCGGCATACGTATGTGCCAGCTATGGCAGCAAATGGCGTTTTAACGTGTTTGCAGGTTATTTAAAAACTTTAGGAAGCGATGCGAAATGCTCTTCCATCTACGGCACAGGCAGCAACGTAAGCGACCTTATCAAAACCGCTGCATCGGTAGAATTTAACTACAAAGGACTGGGCGTTGGCCTAGAATGCGAATACACCAATGCGGCATACGGCCATTGGGAAGGCAAAAAAATAACCCCCGATTATCGTGTCGATAACATCAGGGGTGTACTTCGTGTTAGCTATAGCTTTAGTCACACGTGGAATAAATAAATTTGACGAATCGACTAATCGTTTTTTAAATTACGATTAAACGATTATTCGGACTTCGCTCTCATGAAGTTTGGCGGCGCCTCGACATAGTTCAAACAAGTTTGACTCTGCTCTCGGCTTGCACAAACTTTCTGCGGTTCATCAATTCAACGTTGCGAAACATTGAATAAACGTCATTTTACAGCAAATTGGTACTAAAATACCGTTCGATGCGGTCGGCCAAGATGGTGGCAACGCGTTTTTCTTTGCCGTATTTGTTGGCCATTTGAATGGCTGCCCATACGTTAGCACCCGATGAGGTGCCGCACAACAAACCGTATACTTCTGCCATTTTACGGGTAGTATAGATGGCATCGGCATCCGACACTTCTACCACTTCGTCGATTAAGGTCGTATCCAACACCTCGGGCACAAATCCATCGCCAATGCCTTGAATTTGGTGCAAACCAGGTTCGTGACCCAACAAAGCAGAAACATCTTTTGGCTCTACCGCCACTACTTTTATGTTAGGATTTTTTTCTTTCAAAAACTTCCCAATGCCTTGTAGCGTACCTCCACTACCCAATCCCGATACAAAAATATCAATTTGACCATCCATTTGTTCCCACAACTCTTGCGCCGTGGTTTGGTAATGGATAGCAGGGTTATTGGGGTTTACAAATTGTTGAGGAATAAAGGCATTCTCGCCCAATTCAGCGGCAATGGCCTCGGCCTTTTTTACCGCTCCATCTAGGCTTAATTCTTTGGGAGTCAATTCCAATCCAGCACCCAAACAGCGAATAATGCGTTTACGCTCTTCGCTCATATTTTCGGGCATTACAATAATTACCTTGTAGCCTTTGCGCACACCCACCAAAGCCAATCCAATGCCAGTATTGCCCGATGTAGGCTCAATAATGGTCATACCTGGTTTTAACTTGCCTTCTTTTTCGGCTTGTTCTATCATGTTTTTTGCTACCCTGTCTTTGATACTGCCGCCAGGGTTCAAAAACTCTGCTTTTGCAAAAATGTTGTAATCATCACTCACCTTTAACAAAGGCGTCTTTCCAATTAAATCGATAATGTTCATATGTTGTTTAGTTGTTTATTATTCAAAGCTTCGCTTTTCATGATTTCAGGCTGCGCCTTGGCATAACCAAACAAGTTTGCTTCTGCGCTCGGCTTGCACTGAAATTCGTTAAGGCGTTTAGTCGATTAGTCGATTCACCGATTCGTCATATCCTTTCAAGTACCGTTTGAATCAGTTCTTTCATTTTTTCGTCGTAGCTGCCAATAAAACGTTTGCCCAAACGGTTGGCAATAATCAGGCAAACCGTGGTAGCTTGGTGTCCAAGCAAGGCCGATAAACCC
>JAGCMZ010000125.1 GCA_017646225.1 Paludibacteraceae bacterium
ATGACCGGAGCATCGGTGGTAGAAGTAGCTGTTACGGGCGATGTACCCCAACGCGATGCCGATTTTATCAATGGGTTGTGCGACGAGTTTTTGGCCGACAACCTTTCGCGTAAAAACGATGCCGCCATCAAAACCATCGATTTTATTGACGACCAATTGGCGCAATTGTCCGATTCACTTCGAATTTCAGAAGACCGTTTGAAAGCCTACAAGGCAGATAACTTTGTGGTGGCTTCATCGGGTGGTTCTACCGTTATGGCACAATATACCCAAATTGATGCTAAACAAACCGAGTTGCGCCTAAAAGCTTCTTACTTAAACTATCTAACCAATTACTTGCAAAGCAACGTACAAGACGGTGCCATTATTGCTCCTGCTAACCTGGGAGTTACCGATGCCAGTTTAACTACCATGGTGCAAACCTATACCGAGTTGCAAGTAAGCCGCAAAGAAGTAGGCGAGAAGAGCCCCTTGTATGCCAAGTATACCCGCGAGTTAGATGCACTCAAAGAACAAATGTTTGAGGCACTTAAAAACATGCAAGTGGCGTTGGATATTCAAAAAGCAGATTTGGACGCCCGCACCGAACAAGTGATGGCAGAGATGCGCCAATTGCCCTACAAAGAACAACAATTGTTGAAGATTCAACGCGAATTTAAAATCAACGACGATTACTATACCTTCTTGATGCAAAAACGCGCCGATGCGCAAATTCAAAAAGCATCCAACTCGCCCGATAACATTATTTTGGACCGTGCTCGTATAGCGTCGCTTATCAACGGTAAAGAAAAAAGCAAACGCTACAGTACCTTCTTGCTCATTGCCTTGGCAGTACCTGCTGGCTTCATTGTGTTGCGTGAGTTGTTGTATTCGTCCATCCGTACCGAAACAGAGGTAGAAAAACTATCGGGCCGTGCGTATAAAATCATTTCGATGATTCGTCGTACCAGCATCGAGCACCCTGTGGTGGTAGATAAATACCCCAAATCGTCCATTGCAGAGGCGTTCCGTATTATTCGTACCTACTTATCGTTGTACGTACCTGCTGCTCAGCCCAATTTCTCGTTGATGCTTTCGTCTACCCAATCGGGCGATGGTAAAACCTACATTTCGGTAAACATGGCAGCCGTGTATGCCATGACGGGCAAAAAGACCCTTTTGGTCGATTTAGACTTGCGTAAACCATCGGTTATGGCTACCTTGTCGGTGCCAGCCAACCGTGGTTTGGTAAACTACTTGCTAAACCAAATTCCATTAGAAGATGCCATTGTGCAACACCCCGATTATAAATTTGATATTTTGCCAGTAGGGGTCATTCCACCTAACCCAGCCGAGTTGATGGCGTCCGATAAAATGAAAGCCCTTATAGAACGCCTAAAACAAGAATATACCTACATTGTGTTTGATACATCGCCCGTAGGGTTGGTAGGCGATATTTATCCCATTGCCTCGTTGATGGACCATATTTTGTACACCGTTGCTTGCGAAAAGACCAACAAAAACCTGTTCAAGAGCACCATCAAACAAATGACCGGGCGCGGCATTAAAAACGTATCGTTTGTGTTCAACAACGTTAACATGAAAAAAATGGAGTACTCGTCTTACTACCAAAACAATTACGGTATGTTTACGGGTTACCATCAAAATAGCTATGCAGGTTACATCCATGCCGCCCGCCAACACCAACAAGGGTATTATTTTGATGACGCAGAACTTGA
>JAGCMZ010000004.1 GCA_017646225.1 Paludibacteraceae bacterium
GAAACTACTTCTTTTGCAGCCTTGTTGGCATCGGCTGGTGTTGCTGTTGGTATGGCTTTAAGCGGCAACTTGCAAAACTTTGCAGGTGGTGTAATGATCTTGCTTTTCAAACCCATCAAAACCGGCGACTATATCGAAGCACAAGGTGTAGCAGGTAGTGTAAAAGAGATTCAAATTTTCCACACTGTACTTACCACTCCCGACAACCAAACTGTTTTTGTTCCTAATGGTCCATTGAGCAGCAACGTAATTACCAACTACAGCACACAAGACATTCGTCGTGTAGACTGGAGCTTTGGTGTTGATTACGGTACCGATTACGAAAAAGTAAAAGCTGTTATAGAAAAATTGATTGCTGCAGACAGCCGTATTCTGAAAGACCCTGCTCACTTTATTGCCTTGGGTGCATTGGCAGACAGCAGCGTAAACATTACTGTACGTGCTTGGGTTAAAAGCGCAGATTACTGGGGAGTTTATTTTGACATGAACAAAACCGTTTATGATACCTTCAATAAAGAAGGAATTGAATTCCCATTCCCTCAATTAACGGTTCACCAAGCGAAATAAAGAGGCCGAATAAAAAGTGTATTTTGTCGTTACGCTCGCCCTCAAAAGGCTCATTTACGCTAAGTAAACTCCGCTTTTTCAGGCTTCGCGTGCCTAAAACTACATCCTTTTATTCAACCTCTCAATATAAAGGGGATGACTAATTTACTTTTTAGTCATCCCCTTTTTGTGGTTATGCGGTGGCTGAGCTTGTCGAAGCCCCCGCTTTTATTTTTCCAGGTGCTTTTGAAGCGTGGGGTACAAGATACCTGTAATGTACGGATAATTGGGTTGCAACTGCAAAGCCTCGTCGTAGCACGCTTTTACCTTTTTCCAATTTTCGTCTTTCTTATAGGCATCGGCCAGGGTTAAAAGCAAGTTCATGTACAACCAATTGTCTTGATGTACGCCCTGGGTTACCATCAGTTGCTTGGCCTTAAGGAAATGTTTTACTGCCTCGCTTCTGGAACCTCCAAAGGCAGTGGGCATGTAGTAAAACACATTGGCATATTGAATATGGGCAAAATAATTAGCATCGTCTGCCTGCACTGCCTCTTTTACATATTGCACACTTTTTAATCCGATAAAAGGCGCCTTATACGGCGAAATGCCTATTTTATACCCCACAAAAGCACCCTCGTAAGCGGCTATCAAAGCTTTGTAAGTTTGCGTTTTTGGCAAGGCATGCAAGTTAGCGTAGGCCTTTTCTAAATACACCTCCGCTTCTTTTTTATCTTTATGTGCTTCGCTCAAGCGCCACGCCACATAGCCGTACTCGTAATTCAGCACCTCGGCACGCTGTTCCACCGTTTTGTTGGGCAATGCCTCTAGGCTATCAACAATGGCTTTCCAACCCACAATATCTTGATGCACATAGCAATGCACTATCTTTTGTGCCGTATTTTGCGACACAACCGATGCACTGATAAGCAAACAAAAAAGAAGGAATAGCGTTTTTTTCATTCTAGCAGATTACATGGGGTCTACATCCATTACTATTTGAAGGGTAGACTGTTGTTTTTTATACTGTGCAGCCAACTGCATCAACTGCATACGAACCGCCTGATTATTACCCTTTATTTTTACCAAAAATTGCTTAACGTATAAATTCTGAACCCGACTGATTAAGGCGTTATTAGGACCTAAAACGCTCACATTTGCCTCGACGGCAAGTGCCGATGCCATTTGGCGAGCCACGTTGGATGCTACCGCCAATTCTTTGTGTTTTACTTGTACCTCAATGAGTCGGACAAAGGGCGGAAACTCACAATCGAATCGTTCTTGTAACTCGTTTTGATAAAAAACCTCGGTGTTGTGCTCCATAACGGCAGGTATCAAATAATGATCGGGCTGTGCCGTTTGCAGCACTACCCATCCTTGTTTTCCACGACGTCCTGCCCTGCCCGAAACCTGTAGCATCAGTTGGAACGCCCTTTCTGCTGCTCGAAAATCGGGAAAGTTCATCATGTTATCGGCATTCAAAATACCTACCAACCCCACGTTGTCAAAATCGAGCCCTTTGGCCACCATTTGTGTACCTACCAAAATTTGGGTTTGTCCCGACGCAAAGCGGTTCAACACGCCCTCGTATTGCGCACGTGTGTGGGTAACATCGATATCGAGTCGTTCTGCCTGTACTTGGGGGAAGTGTTTATGCAAAGCCTCTAAAATTTTTTCGGTACCAAAACCACGGTCTTTTACCCCCTCTGCTCCGCAAGATGGACATTTTTGAGGCACGGGTATGCTGTATCCACAATAATGGCACACCAATTTGTCCGATTTTTTATGGTAAGTCAGACTCACATCGCAATGCTGGCATTTGGGGATGTAGTTGCATTGCGGGCATTCTACATACGACGAAAATCCGCGACGGTTTTGGAACAAAATAATTTGCTGCCCTGCCTCTAACACCTCGGTCATTTTTTCCACTAGAAACCAACTGAACATGTCTTTCATCCGATTTTTTCGGAAGGCATCTTGTCGGTCAATTACCTCTATACGAGGCAACAAGGCATTGCCATACCGTTGCGTAAGCGATACGTAACCGTATTTATCTTGTTGTGCCCAATAGTACGATTCTACCGAAGGCGTTGCCGACCCCAATAAACATTTAGCGCCCACCATTTGCGCCATCATCAACGCCGCATTTTTTGCATGATAACGAGGTGCGGGTTCGTATTGTTTGTAAGATGGTTCGTGTTCTTCGTCTACAATGATGAGTCCGATGTTCTGAAAAGGCAAAAATACAGCAGAACGCGTGCCCAACACCACCTGTATTTGCTTGTTTTGCAATAAATTGAGGTAAATTTCGGCACGTTGGTTATCGGTTATACCCGAATGGTAAGCTACCATTTTACTGCCCAACACGCGCGATAATCGTTGCTCCAACTGAGCGGTAAGCGCAATTTCGGGCACTAGATACAACACTTGTTGCCCTTTTTGAAGGGTTTCTTGTATTTTTTGCAGGTAAATTTCGGTTTTTCCACTGGATGTTACCCCGTGCAGTAGCACAATATCGCGCTGCTGGAACAAATTATTCATTTGCTGCAACGCCTCTTGCTGATAAGGCGTAAGAATGGGCCAGCCTTGCTGCTGCTCCAACGCAACCAAGCGCGTACTTTCTTGCTCGTAACAAGCCAACACACCGTGCTTTAACAAGGTTTGAAAGGCCGATAGAGAACATCCTTCCAACAGTTCGCTTTTTAAAACAGGTTCTTGAACATCACCCTCTGCACCTGCCGCTACCATAGGCATCGACAATTGTTGATAACGTTGCAAAAGGGCGCGTTGTTGGGCATTTTTGGCCACAGAAGCATCGCCTACTAACTTAACATACACCACCTGTTTGGGTTTGTATGTATCGTGTTGCAATAACGTAGGGATGGCCGCTTTGAACACATCGCCCAAAGTACAGCAATAATACGACGCCATCCAGTTCCATAACTGCAATTGCTGAGCCGTCACCATGGGATAGGCAGAAACCACCTGCATCACTGCTTTGCATTGAACACCTTGGGGCGCTTCGTTTTGCAAAGCACTCACAATACCCAAATAGTGTTTGGTTTTGCCCAATGGCACTTGCACCAAACTACCCACTTGTACCTTTTCTTGCAGATGCAAAGGCACAGCATAGGTATAACCATTTACTGCCAAGGGCAAGATTACGTGCGCATATTGAGTAGAATTGGGCATAGCGAAACAAAGGTAGTAAATTTTGATGAATCGACTAATCGACTAATCGCTAAAATTGCGATTAAACAAAGAAACGATTAAACAAATAATTGTACCTTTGCAGAAGAATTTTGCATCAGAAACATGAAGCAGTTTATAAAAAATTGGTCGTTGCCGCTTACCATGTTGTTGGGTATATGTCTATACGTAATAGCGCATGCCTTGCATTTGCCAGATGTGGTAAAAACCAACATCAACAATGGTATTAAAATAGTACAGCCTGCCCTTATTTTTAGTATGCTGTACCTCTCGTTTTGTAAAATTGATTTTAAGCAACTGCGCCTACGCCCTTGGCACGGATTGCTGTTGCTTTTTCAGATAGGCATGATGGGGTTACTATCGCTGTTGCTACGCTATCTTCCTCACTCTAACGGCTTTATTTTGCTAGAATGCTTACTAGCCTGCCTTATTTGCCCCACCGCCACGGCATCGGTAGTAATTGTAGAAAAATTAAATGGGAATCCAGCAACCTTGCTGATGTACAATATTTTAATCAACATATCAGTGGCGCTTACTGTTCCTGTATTTATTCCGTTATTTATGCAAGGCGAGGTGGGCTTTTCAGAGACCTTTGGGGCCATTGTAGCCCAAGTTTGCCCCGTGCTAATGATTCCGCTCATCTTGGCACGCCTAACCAACCGATTTTTGCCAAAACTACGCGATAAAATACGTCAAGTAAAAGACCTTGCCTTTTACCTTTGGATGGTGGCACTTGCGCTTGCTATGGCTACGGCTAGCCGTGCATTTGCTCACACCCAAATTGACATCATTACCCTATTGGGCATAATGGGAGTAACCGCAGCAGCGTGTTTGATGCAATTTTACATTGGTCGAAAAATAGGCAAACCCTTTGGCGATAGCATCAGTGCAGGCCAGGCCCTAGGGCAAAAAAATACGGTCTTTGTAATTTGGCTAGCCTACACTTTTATGGACCCCATTTGCGCCGTAGCCGGTGGCTTTTACAGCATTTGGCACAACTCCGTCAACTCCTGGCAGCTGTACAGGCATAATAAACGCAGATAGCAATACCCCCAAAAAAACCGCACCCCTGTGGGGATGCGGTTTTGCGTTATTAAAGGAGAAACTTTTTAAAACACGGCTTGGCAAATTTGGCGGATGTTGTCGGATTTGCCCAAGGTGTAGAAATGGAGCGAAGGAATGCCAAAGTCTTTTAGCTGTTTGCATTGCTCTATGGTCCACGCTACCCCTACTTGACGCGCAGCCTCGTTGGTGGTGCATTTTTTTACCTCTTTTACCAACTCTTCGGGAATGTCGATATTAAAGGTTTGGGGCAATAAATTCAAATCGTTCAAACCCGAAATGGGTTTTAAACCGGGTACAATGGGGATAGTAATTCCTTCGGCACGGCAAGCCTTTACAAAATCAAAGTATTTTTGATTGTCAAAAAACAGCTGCGTTACCGCATACTCGGCACCCAATTTTACTTTTTCTTTTAAAAACTGAATATCCGTTTCTAGGTTAGGCGCTTCGATGTGCTTTTCGGGATAACAAGCCACTCCCATAGAGAATTGAGTAGGAACTGGGGCTTTTAGCGCATCGTCCAAATAAAGACCCTTGTTCATGTTGTTAATTTGCTGCATCAAATCGGTGGTATGTGCATGGCCGTTTTCGTTGGGAATGAATACACGCGAACCCTTTTGCGCATCGCCACGCAACACAAACAGGTTGTGAATATCCAAAAAATGCAAGTCGATAAGAATATTTTCGATGTCTTCTTGGTTCAAACCACTGCAAATAAGGTGAGGCACTACCTCTATACCGTATTTATAATGAATGGCTGCAGCGGTAGCCACCGTACCTGGACGTTTGCGCACCACGCGTTTTTCTATGCTACCATCCTCTTTGGTTTTGTATTGCACATCGGCAGCATGATACGTAATGTTGATGTACGACGGATTAAATTCCAACAACGGATCGATGGCGGCATAAATGGCCTCGATGCCTTTCCCCTTTAACGGAGGCAATACCTCAAAGGTGAACAAAGGTTGCGTTGCAGTACGTAATTTTTCGGCAATGTTTATCATGATTAAAAATATTTAGCGTGTTGATTGGCAATGTACAACCCACAAACCGATGCTTGGGGCAACATGGCTCCGTTTTCGGTAAGGGTAATGTTTAAATCAGCGGCATCCAACAAGTGGAACACCTCTTTTTTAAGGGCATGGTTGGGCAAGCAAGAATACCCCACAGCCGGACGAATACCCGCATCAAATCCCCACCACTCGTTTTTCATGGCATCGAACAAGCATTCAGAGCATGCCTCTACCAACCTATCGGCCAACAGTTGCACCACCATAGCGGCGTATGTTTCGTTTTGGTTTTGTAACGATGCTATCCAGTCCATGACATCGACCGTAATGGCAAAAGCACCCACGTAATCGCCATGAGGCGACACAAAGTCGGCCAACGAGCAATCGCGACGTTCCATGGGCAACAAAACAGGGCCTATTTGCAAGGCATCGCCCGTAGAAACAGCAGGGTAAATACCCACCCTAGCACGTATTTGCCAACGACTGGGGTTATCAATTAGGTATTTTTGGGCCTCGGCAATCAAATCGCCCGCCTTGTCAAATTTCATTTTCCATGCCTGTGCGTAGGCTTTCCAGTTGATGTACGATGCCACCTCTTTTAACGGCAAAAAATCGTCTACACGCCATGCTCCTACCTCGGTGGGAACAAAAATGGGTTCGTTTTCCCAATCGATAACAACCCGTTTATTGGTTTCTATCGGTTGTTTTTGCTCGTATTGAACCCTGATTTGGGCATATTCTTGTTTATAACGGGCAGCAGCTTCCTTATCGGCTACTAATTCGTTTACTAAGGCTACATTGTGCGATGCATCGTTAGAATGCAACACGGGCGCGCTATACAAGGGATCTAATTTAAGGGCCGTGTGCGCCAACGAGGTAGTTGCGCCGCCTACTACAAGGGGTATAGAACTACCACAACGTTGCAATTCGGTAGCCACCTGGGCCATTTCTGCTAAAGAAGGGGTAATAAGCCCACTTAAACAAATAGCGGCCACTTGTTGCTCTGTGGCTGTACGCACAATGGTTTCTTTGGGCACCATTACGCCCAAATCAAGTACATCGTACCCATTACAAGCCAATACTACTCCCACTATATTTTTACCAATATCGTGCACATCGCCCTTTACGGTAGCCAACAACACCTTGGGACGATGGGTGCTATGTTGGGCTTCTTGTTGCAACAAGGGTTCTATAAAACCAACCGCTTTTTTCATCACTTGCGCCGTTTTTACCACTTGTGGCAAGAACATTTTGCCTTCGCCAAATAATTTACCCACCTGCGTCATGCCCTTCATCAGCACCTCTTCTATCAGTTGAATGGGACGATGGGTTTGCAAGGCTTCGTTTACATCGGCCTGTATAAACTCGGTTATGCCATGCATCAACGCATGCACCAATCTATCTTGCACCGAAGCACTGCGCCAAAGGTCAGTTTGTTCTGCCTTAGCCACGGTTTCGGTATTTTGCAAGGTTTTAGCGTAAGCAATCAACTCGTCGGTAGCATTGGGATGGGTATTTAAAATAACGGCCTCTACCTTGGCCAACAAGGTAGGTTCTATTTGGCTGTAAATTTGCAATTGAGCAGGATTTACAATGGCCATATCCAAGCCTGCCTGAATAGCATGGTACAAAAACACCGAGTGCATGGCCTCGCGCACCACGTTGTTGCCCCTAAAGGCAAACGATAGGTTGCTAATACCACCGCTTACCTTAGCATGTGGTAGGTTTTGTTTAATGTATCGTACCGTTTCTATAAAATCAACACCATAACTATTGTGTTCGGGCATACCTGTGGCTAGGGTAAGCACATTAGGGTCGAATACAATATCCTGAGGGGGGAAATGTAGTTTTTCGGTTAACAGTTGGTAGGCACGATGGCACACTTGGGTACGTTTGGCATAGGTAGTGGCCTGTCCTTCCTCGTCAAAAGCCATTACTACCACCGCTGCTCCCATTTTTTGGATATACGATGCGCGCTCTAAAAAGACCTCCTCGCCCTCTTTTAGCGATATCGAGTTAACAATGGCCTTACCTTGTACATATTGCAATCCTTTGGCAAGTACCTCCCAACGCGACGAATCGATCATGACAGGCACACGCGCTATGGTGGGTTCATTGCCCATCAAAAACAAAAAGTGCGCCATATCGGCCGAGGCATCCAACA
>JAGCMZ010000126.1 GCA_017646225.1 Paludibacteraceae bacterium
TGATTCGTTCAAACAAGACGAAGAACTAGAAATGGAAAAAGTAATTCGTCACGAACTGAATCCACCCTCAGGCAGTCCAATAACCATGGGCGAGGTTGTTCGCAAAGTTTCCGACGCCACGCAACAAAAGGCCATCCTAGTAACCGACGTTGGCCAAAACCAAATGGAAGCTGTTCGCTACTTCCAATTTGAAGAAAAACGTAGCGTAGTAACATCGGGAGGTGCAGGTACCATGGGATTTGGCATTCCAGCAGCCATTGGTGCTAAAATAGCTAAACCTAATCGAACCGTATGCCTATTCAGCGGCGACGGAGGTTTCCAAATGACCATGCAAGAATTAGGAACCATCATCCAAGAAAATTTAGACATTAAAATCATTTTAATGAACAACAACTACTTGGGCATGGTACGCCAATGGCAAGAACTTTTCTATAATCAACGTTACTCATCAACGCCCATGGTAAATCCAGACTTTGTTGCTATAGCCAATGCCTACAACATTCCCACCCGCATGGTGAGTCAACGCGAAGAACTAGACGATGCCATTGCAGACATGATTAACAGCACCAATAGTTACCTATTGGTAGTAAACGTACAAGAAAAAAGTTTGGTATACCCCATGACACCCGCAGGCGGTGCCGTAACCACCATTCTATTAAACGAAAACAACAAATAAGGTACCTGTATGGAAGAAAAGACCATTTATACCATTACCATTTTTTCCGAAAACAACCCCGGTTTGTTGAACCAAATTACTACGGTATTTACCCGCCGACAAATCAACATCGAAACCCTTTAGGTATCTCCATCGGCTCTAAAAGGTATCCACAAGTTTACCATTACCGTACAAACCGACAAACCTACCATCGAAAAAGTAGTAAAACAAATTGACAAACGCGTAGACATTTTAAAAGCCTACTACAACTGCGATAGCGAATTGGTATACCAAGAAATTGCCCTTTACAAATTAGCAACCGACAAGGTACTTTCGTTGGGCGGCATAGAGCCTTTAATTCGCAAGTACAACGCCCGCGTTTTGGAAATATTAGACAACTGCGTAGTGCTAGAAAAAACAGGCCTATACGAAGAAACCCAAGAGATGTTTAACGAGCTTGCTAGCACCATTGGCGTATTGCAATTTATCCGTTCGGGTAGAGTGGCCATTACACGCGGTCGCATTGAACGTTTAAGCGACATGCTAGCCAGCATTGAAAAACGCCGTCAAGAAGAACAACTATGATAGAGAATGCATACACACTTGATTACACGGTTTTAGCGCACGAGATTGATTTCACCAAGCACTTTAAACCCGTTAATCTATTTGCCTTGCTACTAACATCGGCAGGCATCGACAGTGAACTAAAAGGCAGCGGCATTGATACCATGCACCAAGCAGGATGCACATGGGTACTATCGCGCGTTGCCATCGAAATTATAAAACAACCCTATCAACTAGATAAATTTACCCTAGAAACATGGGTTGAAGGCAACAACAAACTTATCAATACCCGTAACTTTTTGGCCACCTATCCCAATGGCGAAGTAGCTGTTCGTGCATGTTCGTATTGGTCAATGATCGATATGAACAACCGCAAGGTAATGAGTTTAGAGAACAACCCATTTGTAGCAAAATTCCCCATTAACCCCACTACAGCAGGCATAGAAGCCCCCGCTCGTGTGGCCGATGTAAAAGAAGGAACAACAACCCCTTATACCATTAGCTACAACGATATTGACTACAACCAACACGCCAACAGCGTACGCTACTTACAATGGGTATTAGATACCTATTCTTTGCAACAATTTATCGATAAAAAATTGCAACGAATCGACATCAATTACCAACACGAAGCAGCCTTTGGAACTACCGTCAACATCGTAAAACAAGAAAACGAAGATCAACACCTATTCGCTATCAAAAACCAAGAAGGACTTACACTTTGTAAGATAAAATTACTTTGGGCTAACAAAGACGAATAGAAAATAGTGCAAACCAAAAAAAAATCCTAACTTTGCACTTTGATTCAACGACTAAAGTTGCGATTAAGTGAGTGCAGAAACAAAGTTTACTTTGATTATGCCGAACGTGAGCAACTTCATGAAATGCGAAGCATTGAATAAACAACTAAACAACTAAACAATAACTTTATGGCACAAATGAATTTTGGCGGCGTAATTGAAAACGTAGTTACCCGCGAAGAATTTCCATTGGAAAAAGCACGCGAAGTGCTTAAAAACGAAACCATCGCCGTTATTGGTTACGGTGTACAAGGCCCTGGCCAATCACTTAACCTACGCGACAACGGTTTTAACGTAATTGTAGGCCAACGTAAAGGTGGCAAAACTTGGGACAAAGCCGTTGCAGACGGTTGGATTCCTGGCGAAACCTTATTCGATATCGAAGAAGCTTGCCAACGTGGTACCATCATCCAATACTTACTATCTGACGCAGCTCAAATTGAAGTATGGCCAGTAGTAAAACGCAACCTAACCCCAGGTAAAACCTTGTATTTCTCTCACGGTTTTGCTATTACCTGGAACGACCGTACCGGCATCGTACCTCCAAAAGACGTAGACGTAGTATTGGTAGCACCTAAAGGTTCTGGTACTTCATTGCGTAGAATGTTCTTGCAAGGACGTGGTTTGAACTCTTCTTACGCTATTTACCAAGACGCTTCTGGTCACGCATTCGACACCGTAGTGGCACTAGGTATTGGTGTAGGTTCAGGTTACTTATTCGAAACTACCTTCTTAAAAGAAGCTACCTCCGACCTTACTGGCGAACGTGGTTCGTTGATGGGCGCTATTCAAGGCCTTTTATTGGCTCAATACGAAGTCTTGCGCGAAAACGGTCACGAACCTTCAGAAGCATTCAACGAAACCGTAGAAGAGCTTACACAATCGCTTATGCCATTGTTTGCAGAAAACGGTATGGACTGGATGTACGCTAACTGCTCTACTACAGCACAACGCGGTGCATTAGACTGGATGGGACCTTTCCACGACGCTATCAAACCAGTTATGTACAAATTGTACGAAAGCGTTAAAAGCGGAAATGAAGCCCAAATTTCAATCGACGCTAACTCTAAAGCAGATTACCGCGACGGTCTAGAAAAAGAGCTACAAGCCCTACGCGAAAGCGAAATGTGGCAAGCTGGTGCAGTAGTACGTAAACTACGCCCCGAAAACAACTAATCTAGTTAATACGCAATAAAAAAACCTGCAAGATACCTTGCAGGTTTTTTTTGTACCCTTATCCATCAATCGCTACGCGATGGTGATGCGGGTATATGGTTAGTTGTTTCAAATCTGACGACATTGCGTTGGAGTGAGGAATCATTTTTTTGTATACAAAAACGTTAAACGAGAGGTGTTGTTTGAGCGAAGCGAGTTCAGCTCTCGTAGATTTTGGATACAAAAAAACCGAACGGAAACCACGAGGCAGATTTGAATCAACTAACAACGAGCGACGAGCAACAAGCAACTGCAATACGGAAATAAAAAAGACCCTGAGGAAAATCCTCAAGGTCTTCTGAAAAATGGCGGCTACCTACTCTACCACAAACGCAGTACCATCGGCGCTACCGGGCTTAACTTCTCTGTTCGGAATGGGAAGAGGTGGAACCCCGGCGCCATAACCACCTAAAAGAATAA
>JAGCMZ010000127.1 GCA_017646225.1 Paludibacteraceae bacterium
CGGTGCCTCCTTGCTTCCGACACTATGCTCGGCTGCAGTTACCAGGTTCTTTGCCCTCTTTTACATGGGCAGTTCTGCCTTGCACAGCCAGTTTGCCTTGCGCGATTTGGTGGGTTCAGACACGTTCAGTTCGCTGCTCTCTACCCTGGTTAACATCCTGCTGTTTACCTTTATTATAGAAGGCATAGGCGCCTTTTTTATCTGGCTAAGCATACACAACACCCTTGATATGACATGGCAACAAGAGGTGTTTTGCGCCTTTTTCCATGCCGTATCGGCTTTTTGCAACGCCGGATTTTCTAACCTAGAAGGCAATTTAGGCAACCCTGCCGTTATTAGCGGTCACAATGCATTTTTGTGGTTGATATCGATACTAGTGGTATTAGGTGGGTTAGGTTTCCCCGTTCTGATGAACTTAAAACGCACGGCAGGTTATTACATCGGCAATTGGTTCAAGCGTACCTTTAAACACAAACAGCCCGACAAACTGAGCCATTTGGCGCAAATCAATACCAAAATTGTGTTGGTGACCACGGCTATTTTGCTGGTAGGCGGCACGTTTTTAATTGCCTTTTTAGAATGGAACGATGCCCTAAAAGGCATGCCCGTTATCGATAAAATTACCCACAGTTTCTTTAATGCCGTATCGCCCCGTACAGCAGGGTTCAACACCCTATCCATCGCTCATTTCTCGCTGCTTTCTATTTTGCTTTATATGCTACTGATGTGGATAGGTGGTGGATCGCAATCTACCGCAGGTGGTATTAAAGTGAACACCTTGGCGGTGATGTTGGCCAATTTTGTATCGATGATAAAAGGACGCAAACACGTGGTACTATTTCATCGAGAAATAGCCGATAATTCCATTAAACGGGCATCGGCCGTGGTGATAGGTTCTATTGTGTGCATCCTGTTCTTTTTTGTGGTGCTTTTGGTATTAGAGCCCCATTTATCGCCCCTAGGACTTTTATTCGAAACCCTATCGGCCTACTCTACCGTTGGCGCCAGCCTGGACATTACCGCCCAACTATCCAACGCTAGCAAAGTGGTTGTTACCGTGCTTATGTTTATTGGCCGCGTGGGTTTCATTACCCTGCTCATGAGCTTTATCAAAACAGACAATCAACCCAAATACCGATACCCACAAGATCATATCATCATCAACTAAACCATTTGTAATATGAAATGCTTAATTATTGGCCTAGGAACCTTTGGTTCTACCTTGGCCACCGACTTGACCAACAAAGGCCACGAAGTAATGGGAGTAGACCACGTAGAACAACGTGTAGAAGATATCAAAGACAACATTGCTGTTGCCTACATCATGGACGCCACCGAACGCGTTGCCCTTAAGCAATTGCCACTTTCAGAGATGGACTGCGCCATTGTATGCATCGGACAAAGCATGGATAACTCACTGCGCACCGTTGCCGCCCTCAAAGAACTGGGCGTAGAAAAAGTTTATGCACGCGCCATCGACGCTACGCATCAGTCCATTTTACAAGCCATGCAAATTAAAGAAATTTTTATTCCAGAAGAATACGCCGCCCGCATCTTTGCACAAAAATTAGTAGAAAACGAATAATCTTTTTTAACACAACAAATCGGAGTTATAAATCGTGATTAGGTAGTTTCCAACAAAAA
>JAGCMZ010000128.1 GCA_017646225.1 Paludibacteraceae bacterium
CTGACGACATTTGGTGGAGGTCGGAAAAAGATTTATATGTGCAAAAACGTTAAGCAAAATGTGTTGTTTGAGCGAAGCGAGTTCACATTTTGTAGTTTTTGTATGTGTAAATCCCGACCGGAAACCAAGTCGGAAGATGAAGCGCCGAAAGACGATGAGTCTGTAAGGCGTTTTATATCATAAAAAGAAGTATGGATTCAGAAAAAAATCGTAAATTTGTATGCTTAAACCAACATCAACGACGCTATGATTACAAAAGTGATTCCAGAAGAAAAAGTAGTAGCCGCATACAAAGCGATACAACGTGCCAAACGCATTGTCATAGTTGCACACAAACGTCCCGATGGCGACGCCATTGGTTCGTGCCTAGGTTTGTACCACTTTTTGTATTCATTTGAACGCGAAACCTTTGTGATTTTGCCCGACGCCATACCCGCCAACATGAGCATTTTGCCATCGAGCAACGAAATATTGAATTACGAACTAGAAACCGAAAAATGCAACAGCATTTTGGCCGAAACCGATTTGATATTCTGTCTCGACTTTAACAATTTAGGACGCATTGGCAATTTAGGCAACGTAATTGCACAAAGCAGTGCCGAAAAAATAATGATAGACCACCATTTGGACTATCAACCCTTTGCAGACATTGCCATATCGCACCCCGAAATAGCATCCACCAGCGAATTGGTGTTCCGCTTAATTTGCCGAATGGGATATTTCTCGGACATGAGTTTGCAAACAGCAGAATGCATTTGCGCCGGCATGCTAACCGACACAGGCGGTTTGGCCTACAACTCAAACAGCCACGAAATTTATACCATCTTTGCCGAGCTATTGCGCAAAGGCGTTGACAAAGATGCCCTATACCGCCACCTATTTAACACCTATAAAGAAAATAGAATGCGCTTAATGGGTTATGTATTGTCGCAAAAATTAGAAATTTTGCCCGAATACCAAACCGCTATTTTCAGTTTATCGGAAAAAGAATTGGCACAATACAATTACGAAAAAGGCGATACCGAAGGCTTTGTAAACCTTCCGCTTTCTATTAACGGCGTTCGCTTCTCTATCTTTGCCCGCGAAGAAAAAGACACCGTAAAACTATCGCTTCGCTCGGTAGGAGACTTCCCCGCCAACCAATTTGCCAACCAATACTTTGATGGCGGCGGTCACTTAAACGCATCGGGAGCCGAAAGCAAACTATCGCTCAGCGATACAATAAAGAAAATCAAAGAAGTATTACCTGGTTTTGTTGCACAGCAACAAAACTGTCAATAGTCGCTAGTCGCTTGTTGACTAAACGACTCAACGCATAAACGCATAAACAAAAAGATGAAACGCATCATTATACTAGGCGATGGCATGGCCGACGAACCCATAGCCGCATTAGGAGGCAAAACGCCCCTACAAGCCGCCCACAAGCCTACCATAGACAAACTAGCCCAATTGGGTAAAAACGGTGTATTTAGCACCGTTCCCGATGGTTTTAAACCCGGTAGCGAAATTGCCAACATGACCGTGCTTGGCTACGACGTACGTACCGAATTTGAAGGACGAGGATCGTTAGAAGCCGCCAGCATTGGCGTTGCTATTCAACCCGGCGAAATGGCCATGCGCTGCAACATCATCTGCGTAGAAAACGGTAACATCAAAAACCACTCGGCAGGTCACATCAGCAACGAAGAAGCCAAAATTCTTATCGAGTATTTGCAAGAAAAACTAGGCGACGATGTATTTACCTTTCACAACGGCATATCGTACCGCCACTTGTTGGTGATGAAAGGAGGCGACAAGCGCATCAATTGCACCCCACCCCACGACGTGCCTGGAACACCCGTAAAAGACGTTATGGTAGAAGCATTAGTGCCCGAAGCCGCAGAAACCGCTCGCCTGCTAAACGAACTTACACTTAAATCGCAAGAACTATTAAAAGACCACCCCGTTAACCTAAAACGCATGGCAGCAGGCAAAGACCCTGCCAACAGCATTTGGGTATGGTCACCTGGTTACAAACCCAGCATGCAAACCTTGGCACAAAAGGTAGGCATTCAAAGCGGTGCCGTTATATCGGCTGTCGATTTAATCAAAGGCATTGGCATTTACGCAGGCCTTGAATCGATAGAAGTAGAAGGCGCAACCGGTTTGTTCGATACCAATTACGAAGGCAAAGCACAAGCCGCCATCGAGGCTTTAAAAACCAACGATTTTGTCTTTTTGCACGTTGAAGCAAGCGACGAAGCAGGCCACGAAGGCAATGTCGACTTAAAGGTAAAAACCATTGAATACCTAGACAGCCGCATTGTAAAACCCATTTATGATGCTGTTTCGGCATGGAACGAACCCGTTACCATTGCTATTTTGCCCGACCATCCAACGCCCTGTGCCATTAAAACGCATACCAATGCCCCAGTGCCTTTCATCATTTACAACCCAACACAAGCAGGCGATAGCGTGCAAATGTACGATGAGCAAGCGGCACAACAAGGTGCATATGGCCACGTATCGGACAATGAATTTATGCAACTATTATTCGCTAAATAAGTAAAACAATATACCATGAACTATTACAGTACCAACAACCAAGTAAAAGGCGTTAGCCTAAAAGATGCCGTAGTAAAAGGGTTGGCAGACGACAAAGGTTTGTTTATGCCCGACGTAATTAAACAACTACCAGCATCGTTCTTTGAAAATATTGAAAACCTATCGTTTCAAGAAATTGCCTACACCGTAGCCGATGCCTTTTTTGGCGAAGACGTAGAGGCCGATGCCCTTAAAAAAATTGTGTACGACACCCTAAGTTTTGATGCTCCACTGGTAAAAGTAACCGACAACATTTACAGCTTGGAACTTTTCCACGGTCCTACCTTGGCCTTTAAAGACGTAGGCGGCCGCTTTATGTCGCGCCTATTGGGTTACTTTATTCAAAAAGAAGGCCAAAAAGGCAATGTAAATGTATTGGTAGCCACATCGGGCGATACCGGTAGTGCTGTAGCCAACGGATTTTTGGGTGTAGAAGGCATTCATGTGTACGTATTGTACCCCAAAGGATTGGTAAGTGCTATTCAAGAATGCCAATTTACCACCTTGGGCCAAAACATTACTGCCATAGAGGTAGATGGCACCTTTGACGATTGCCAACGCTTGGTTAAAACCGCCTTTATGGATGCCGATTTAAACGCACAACTTAAGCTTACATCGGCCAACTCCATTAACGTGGCACGTTTCTTGCCCCAATCGTTCTACTATTTTTACGCATACGCCCAACTTAAAAAATTAGGCAAAGCCGATAATGCAGTAATTTGCGTACCTAGTGGTAACTTTGGTAACATCACAGCCGGTTTGTTTGGCAAAAAAATGGGCTTGCCCGTAAAACGTTTTATTGCTGCCAACAACCGCAACGACATTTTCTTGGAATACCTAAAAACAGGTCAATACAACCCACGCCCATCGGTAGCTACCCTAGCCAACGCTATGGACGTAGGCGACCCTAGCAACTTTGCACGTGTGCTAGACTTGTACGGCCACGAACACAAAGCCATTTGTGCCGAAATTGGCGGTGCACGTTATACCGACCAAGACATTACTGAAACCATTCAA
>JAGCMZ010000129.1 GCA_017646225.1 Paludibacteraceae bacterium
ACCATGTCGCCCACCATCATTTTAAAGGGTTGCATGGCAATGTTAATCGATGTATCCAAGAACATCAACGAGAACAAACCAAACCACATGGCTGCATTTAGTCCCAAGAAAACAGATTGGGTAAATGAAAAATCACCTGCATTAGGCAACATAATCATAACCAAAATGGCAATAATGGCACCTACCAATAAGTAAGGTTTGCGACGTCCAAGACTGCACCATGTTTTATCCGAATATTTTCCAATAATAGGTTGTACAACCATGCCCATTAAAGGAGGTAGAACCCAAAAAAACGAAAGTTGATGTGGGTCTGCACCTAAAGTCGCAAAAATACGACTGATGTTAGCACTTTGCAAAGCATAGGCGATTTGTACGCCAAAGAAACCAAAACTAATATTGAATAGTTTGGCAAACGATAAATCTGTTTTGTTTTTCATAATTTGTTAAGTTAGTTTAAGTTTAGGACAAAACAAGTTTTCCCTGGGATTTGAAGCCCCAAATGTAGTGGGTAATTCTTGTTTGTAGTAACTTCGTAACCAGATTTATAGTCTTTTATAATTTCTTTATATCTGTCTAACGAAATGGTCTTTTCGCCCTCGTTATTGTTAGTAATTATTAAAACTGTTTGATTGTCGTTGTAACAAGCAAAAACATAAATTCCATCATAAGGAATAAACTGTGTCATTTTTCCCGTATGCAAGGCAGTCGCATTTTTTCTAAATTGAAGCAACGAACGTAAATAGTCGAAAATTTCATTCTCTTCGTCTGTTCTTCCTTCTTGGGTAAAGGCATTACGTGCATCTTCTTTCCAACCTCCGATAAAATCAAATCGATGTCCTTCGTAATTGCCCCAAATGCCATCTAACATGATTTCTGTACCGGCATAAATTTGAGGATAGCCACGGGTTGTTATTAGATGAGCAAGACCCATTTTGAATTTCTTGACATCACGTTTAACGGCTACCGAAAAACGGTCAATGTCGTGATTGTCTAAAAAGTTCATCACATTATTTACATCTGCGTATGCAAAGTCTTGTGCGTAGTGAGCATAGAAACGGGCTGTGCCAAAATCCCAGCTATCTTGCTCGTTAAAGGCAGCTTGTAGGTGATCTTTTAGCAAAAAGTCCATAACACTTGGTAGTCGTGAATCGAAGCCGTCTTTGTTGTTATTGCCAGACTGGTAATAAGCTACTTCAAGTGGTGTTTTAACCCAACATTCGCCTACAATGTTCATGGTAGGGTATTCGTCTCTTAAACGTTGGATAAATTGGGCCGCTAAATGAATGTCGTTGTAAGGATAGGTATCAACACGTAACCCATCTACCCCAGCGTATTCAATCCACCAAATGTAAACTTGTGTTAGGTAATTAAATAGTTCCTTGTTTTCAAGGTTTAAATCGGGCATATTACCAGCAAACCAACCTTTTTCTAGAATTAGTTTGTCAATTTCGGATGCATGTGGGTCTGTCCATGCCGTCATGCGATAGTTAGAGCCTGTGTATTGTGGCCATTCGTGGAACCAATCTTTAGCAGGTTTGTCTTTGCACCACCAGTGAGCA
>JAGCMZ010000019.1 GCA_017646225.1 Paludibacteraceae bacterium
CCATTTCAAAATTAGTAATGCGGTGACCCTCGTATTCAAACTGCATTATTTTATTGTTGAGCGATGCATCGTGCAATGGAATACGAATAGCCCTACCTTGTGGTCCATAAAAACCAGGAGCCGAAATGGTAGTACCTAACACCATATCATCGCCCGCAATTTGCTTGGTTAACGCAGCCGATGTTGCAATGCAATAAGGGGCTGCAAACCTAGCATCGTAGCCCGTTTGTTGCACAAAGGCACGTTCAAAATCCAAATCGCAAACAGCATCCCTTCCAGCATAGTAATTAAGCAATCCATCAAAGCCAATTCCGTACTGCGACACCACAAAAGTACCCTCTGGCGTAAATGGCTGCAAACCGCCCGATGTTCCAATGCGAACAATAGAAAGATGCGTTTTATTTTGTTTATCTTCGCGCGTCTGTAAATCGATATTTACCAAGGCGTCTAACTCGGTTAATACGATGTCGATATTATCGGTGCCAATACCCGTAGAAACCACCGAAATGCGCTTGTCTTTTATCCATCCTGTAATGGTTCTAAACTCGCGATTTTGCACAGTACAATCTACGCGATCAAAAAACGCCGCTACTTTGTCTACGCGATTTTGGTCGCCCACTAAAATTACCTTATCTGCCAATTGTCCTGGCAACAAGTGCAAGTGAAAAACACTGCCATCGGCATTGATGATGAGTTCGGATTCGGAGTATTTCATTGTTTATTTATTTATTCGGGCTGCGCCCTCATGACTAATCGACTAATCGGTGAATCGGGCACTTTTTCCCTTCGGTCAACAACACGTCGACAGGCTCAGTGACCGAATAGGGTCGAATAAAGTCGCAAGTCGAAGGTCGAAAGTCGAAATTTCAATTCGGGCACTTCGACAGGCTCAGTGACCGAATTGAACCGATTCGTCGATTAGTCAATAAAATAAATCGCCTCAACGCCTAAACGCCTAAACGATTAGTCGATTAGTCGATTCACCGATTAGTCAAAAACTAAAACAACCAAACAACCATAATATGAATCAAGTAGTTGATATCAGAGAATTGAACGCACGCATCGAACAAAAAAGTGCATTCATCGATGTCCTAACCATGGGTATGGACAAAGTAATTGTAGGTCAAAAACACCTAGTAGAATCGTTATTAATTGGTTTGTTGTCGGATGGACACATTCTTTTAGAAGGGGTGCCCGGTCTTGCTAAAACCTTGGCCATTAAAACCTTGGCGCAATTAATCGATAGCAAATACAGCCGTATTCAGTTTACCCCCGATTTGCTACCCGCCGACGTGCTAGGTACCATGATTTACAGCCAAAAAACCGAAGAGTTTGTGGTAAAAAAAGGCCCTATCTTTGCTAACTTTATTTTGGCCGACGAAATTAACCGTGCTCCTGCCAAAGTACAAAGTGCTTTGCTAGAAGCCATGCAAGAACGCCAAGTAACCCTTGCCGATGCTACCTATAAACTAGACGACCCCTTCTTGGTGTTGGCTACCCAAAACCCCATTGAGCAAGAAGGTACCTACCCACTGCCCGAATCACAAGTAGACCGTTTTATGCTAAAAGTGGTGGTTTCTTATCCTAAATTAGAAGAAGAACGCCTTATTATTCGTCAAAACATTGGTGCAAAACCAGCGCCCATCAAACCCATTATTAAGGCAGCAGAAATCATCGAGGCACGCAACACCGTTCGCGAAATTTACCTAGACGAAAAAATCGAAAAATACATCCTTGATATTGTGTTTGCTACCCGCGATCCACAAGCCTACGGCCTAGAAAACCTAAAAGGCATGATTGCCTTTGGTGGTTCGCCCCGTGCATCCATCAGCTTGGCAACCGCCGCTCGTTCTTATGCCTTTATTAAACACCGTGGTTACGTTATTCCCGAAGACGTTCGTGCCGTATGTCACGACGTGCTTCGTCACCGTATTGGTCTTACCTACGAAGCCGAAGCCAATAACATCACCACCGAGGATGTGATTAGCGAAATCCTAAATGTAGTCGAAGTACCTTAATGGAAACTACCGAATTATTAAAAAAAGTACGTCAAATTGAGATTAAAACCCGTGGGTTGTCTCAAAATATCTTTGCAGGGCAGTACCATTCGGCCTTTAAGGGGCGTGGTATGTCGTTTGCCGAGGTGCGCGAGTACCAAATGGGCGACGATATTCGCAGCATCGATTGGAACGTAACCGCTCGTTTTAATCACCCTTACGTTAAGGTGTTTGAAGAAGAGCGCGAACTTACTTTTATGCTGCTTATTGACGTGTCGGGTAGTAGCGATTTTGGTACGGTTAATCAGTCAAAACGTGCTATGATTACCGAAATTGCCGCTACGTTGGCTTTTTCGTCGTTGCAAAACAACGATAAAATTGGGGTTATCTTTTTTTCCGATAAGATAGAAAAGTTTATTGCGCCCCAGAAAGGCAAAAAACACGTGTTGTACATTATTCGTGAATTGATCGATTTTAAACCCGAAAGCAACCAAACCGATGTGTCGGTAGCCTTGCGCTATTTTGCCAACGTAATTAAAAAACGTTGCACAGCCTTTATGATTTCGGATTTTATGTCGCCCGATTTTGAAAAAGCCTTGATGATTGCCGCCAAAAAACACGATTTGGTTGCCATGCAAGTGTACGATATGCGCGATGCCGATTTGCCCGATGTAGGTTGGGTAAAAATGAAGGATGCCGAAACGGGCCAGACCCTGTACGTAGATACCGCTAGTGTAGAAACTCGTTTACGTTACAACAATTATTGGCGCGATAGTCAGCATCGTTTGCAACAACAAATGGCTAAAAATAGAGTCGATATGGTTTCTATTCGTACCGACGAAGATTATGTAAAAGCACTGATAACTTTATTTAGAATGAGAGGTTAGTATGAAATTTCGCTTATTTATCCTTTTCTTCGTAATGGTGCAAGTCGCTATGGCACAGTCGTTTACTGTAAACAGTGAATTGGATTCTGCTTCTATTCAAATTGGCGAACAAGCCCGTTTGCGCCTCACCGTGGCTCAACCTACCAACCTAGAAGTGTCTATCCCCATTTTATCGGATACCATTACCAGGGGCATCGAAATTGTAGAAGTGCTCAAAGCAGATACCATTTCGTTGGGCAACGATCGTATCGAGGTAAATTACGATTACCTCATTACATCGTTCGATAGTGGTTTTTATTTTATACCCACGTATGCCTATGCTGCTGCAGGCGATACCCTGTACACCCAACCTTTGGGATTATCGGTAACAACCGTATCGGTTAATCCTACTACCGACGACATCAAGGACATTAAGCCCATTATGAGCGCACCTTTTTATTGGAGCGAGCTGTTTACCTGGGTAGGATACGGTATGCTAGCATTGCTTTTGCTAGGCGTGATTGTTTTGTTGCTCATGAAATTCGTGTTCAAGAAAAAAGTGCCTTTTATTTCGGAAACACCCGAGCCTGTTATTCCGCCCCACATCGTGGCATTAGAAAAATTAGAAGAAATAAAGGTTCAAAAAATATGGCAGTGTGGTGATATCAAGGTATTTTATACTCAAGTAACCGATGTGTTGCGTGTGTACCTTGAAGGACGCTTTGGCATCAATGCCATGGAACTAACATCCGACGAAATTATGGCGCTGGTAAAAAAAGAGCCTGGACTAAACGAGGTGCGTGCCGCCTTAAAAGACCTGTTAACATTGGCCGACTTGGTAAAATTTGCCAAAATGGTGCCAATCGAAAACCAGAACGAGGCTAGCTTGCTCATTGCGTTCGATGTAGTAGAAAAAACCAAACCCGTAGAAGAACCGCAAGTCGATTAGTCCATAACTGAAATATGAATCATCGATTAACCGATTCACCGATTAGTCGATTAGTCAACAAAACAATGACCTTTGCACATCCATATTACCTATTACTATTGCTGCTAATCATTCCCATTGTAGCCTACTACATTTTAAGGCAGCGTACCCTAACCGCCGAAATTCGTTTTTCGTCGTTATTGCCCTTTGAGAATGCCAAAAAATCATACAAGCACTACTTGCGTCACTTGCCTTTTGTGTTGCATATGTTGGCCTTGACGGCACTTATTGTAGCGTTGGCGCGTCCACAAAAAAGCGACAGTTGGAGCAATAAAACCACCGAAGGTATAGACATCGTTATGTCGCTCGATATTTCGAGCAGTATGTTGGCCGAGGATTTGCGTCCTAACCGTTTGGATGCTGCCAAACAAGTGGCTACTCAGTTTATTTCGCAACGTCCCAACGATAACATCGGTATGGTAGTTTTTGCCGGCGAAAGCTTTACTCAATGTCCGCTTACCATTAATCACTCCGAGTTAATCAACCTATTGAAAGGGGTTAGGTGCGGTATGATAGAAGATGGTACAGCCATTGGTTCGGGATTGGCAACAGCCGTAAACCGTATCAAAGACAGCAAAGCCAAATCGAAAGTGATTATTTTGCTTACCGATGGTTCTAACAACCGTGGTCAGGTGGCACCTGTTACAGCTGGCGAAATTGCTAAAACTTTTGGTATTAGGGTATATACCATTGGTGTGGGTACAAGAGGTAAGGCTCCTTATCCTTTCCAAACCCCTTACGGTATCAAGTACCAGGATGTTGATGTCGATATTGACGAATCCACCTTGCAACAAATAGCCGATATTACAGGGGGGGCTTATTTCCGTGCCACCGACAATGCGGCCCTGCAAGAAATTTACCAAGAAATTGATCAGTTAGAAAAATCAAAGATACAAGTAAACGAGTTCAGCAAGAAAGACGAATTGTATCATTGGTTTGTGATGGCTATGTTGGTTTGCTTGTTGGGCGAAATGCTATTGCGTCAAACGGTATTTAAATCCATCCCCTAAGTGTAAACCGTAAAAAGAACAAGTTATGTTTAGATTTGCACATCCCGATTTTTTATACGCCCTATTGGTGGTTCCTGTACTAATAGGATTGTTTTATTATAGCTTATTGCAAAAATCGAAACGCCTAAAACAGATAGGCGATAAAAATTTATTGGCCGCTTTGATGCCCGAGGCTTCGCATTGGCGTCCACGCGTAAAATTTTATTTGTTGCTAACAGCCATTGTGCTTTCCATTTTTATGATGGCAGGCCCTCAATTTGGTACCAAATTGCAAAAAGTAAAACGCAACGGTATCGAGATGGTAATAGCAGTAGACGTATCGAATTCGATGTTGGCAGAAGATTTGTCGCCCTCTCGTATGCAACGTGCCAAACAATTGTTGTCACGCCTTATCGATCAGGCGCAAAACGACAAGGTAGCCTTGTTGGTGTTTGCTGGCGATGCTTACGTACAAATGCCCATGACCACCGATGTGTCGTCGGCTAAGATGTTCTTGAATAGCATCAATCCGGGCATGGTACCTATTCAAGGTACCTCTATTGGCGCTGCTATTCGTATGGCCATGGGGTTGTTTACGCCCGATGTAGAAACAGGTAAGAGCATTATTGTTATCACCGATGGCGAAAACCACGAAGACGATGCGGTAGCACAAGCTAAGTTAGCCTTGGAAAGTGGGGTGATGGTGAATGTAATGGGTGTAGGAACCCCACAAGGATCGCCCATACCCATTGAAGGAACCCAAAGTTTCCGCCGCGATCGTCAGGGCAATGTGGTGGTTACCAAGTTAAACGAAGAGATGTGTCAAGAAATAGCCGTAGCAGGCGGTGGTATTTATGTGCGTGCCGATAATTCGGTAACTGCCGTAAAATCGTTGATTGACGAATTGGATAAATTGAACAAAACAGAAATGGACGGAATGATATATTCTGAATATAATGAGCAATATGCTGTTATAGGTTGGATAGTTTTTGTACTTTTGTTGCTCGAAGTTTTGTTAACCGAACGTAAAAATCCATTGTTCAAAAACATCAAGCTTTTTTAAGATGAAGAAATTACTTTTTATAGGTTTGTGTTTGTGCTGTGGAGTAGCCATGGCGCAAAAAGCCAATCCCGATATTAGGAGTGGAAACAAAGCTTTCGAAAAAGAAGATTATACGCAAGCTGAAATTGAATACCGCAAAGGTATCCAAAAAGAGAAGAACTCTACAGAGAGTCAGTACAACCTAGGTAACAGTTTGTATGCACAAGGCAAGTACCAAGAGGCAGCAAATGCCTACAACCAAGCGGTACAACTTACCGATAGCAAAGAGAAAAAAGCCTCTATCTACCATAATTTGGGCAATGCACTTTACAAAGCAGAAGATTATGGTGGTAGTGTAGAAGCGTACAAAAATGCGTTAAAACAACAGCCAAAAGACGAAGAAACACGTTTTAATTTGGCGTTAGCACAACAAAAGTTGCAACAACAGCAACAACAGCAGCAGAATCAAGATCAACAAAATCAAGATCAGCAGCAACAGCAAGAGCAACAACAGCAAGAAGAGCAAAAAGAGCAACAAGATAAAGAGCAGCAACAACAGCAGCA
>JAGCMZ010000130.1 GCA_017646225.1 Paludibacteraceae bacterium
CAACCACTCGTTTGAGCAAGGGGAGGCATATTGGGCTACTTGGGGCAATGCCGTTGATAACAGCAAGGCGCACATCGGAAGCAAATCGCTCCACAGCAAAGGACGTGGCTTTTGCACATTGGTGGCCAATTACACAGCTACCCTTTCGGTAAAAAAGAATACCTACTACCAATACAGCGGATATATTTTTAGAGCAGACGATAGTTCGTGGGCATACATTGATATGAACGATGCAGCTGGTGAACTTCAACTTCGCAGCACCGAATACGGCAAATGGGAATACGTAAGTGGTATTTGGAATAGCGGAAACAACACTTCGGTGCAGATTAGGGCTGTGGTAGAACGAAATTGGACCAATCCAGGCAGTGGCGTTACGGGAGATATTTGGTTTGATGACATCACATTTTCGCCCTTGCAAGCTGACGCTTATAGCGAGACAGACGCAGTTTTGAGCAACAATGCCATTTATACTACATTGGAAAACAGCGACTTAAAACTACAAATAGGCATTGATAACAATAAGGTTTACATCTCAGCACTGCAAAACAAAGCCAACAATCAAAGTTGGGTAAATGGAGCTACTCCTATCCCACTTTTGCCTAAAGTAAACAACCAAACAATTAGTTGGACTTATCAAGAGCAAACAGCAGAAGATGGGCATTTTATTGCCACTTTTGCTGCTGGCAATTATTTGCTAAAATGGCATGCACAGCTACAAGAAAGTGGTCCGCTGCATATTTGGCAAGAACTAGTAAACAACAGCAATAGCAACGTTACCATATCGGCAAAAGATATGCAAGGTATTGATTTCCAAGTTAATGCACCAAATCAAACTACACTTTGGCGATTTAATCGTTCGCGTTTCAACAATGGCTTGGACGGTAATTTTACCACTGGGGTACTGAAACAACCTATTGGCACTAAGTTTTATCAACTCTCACAGGTAGAAAACTCGTGGCTGGTATCTACGGGCGAGTTGCCTTTGGTTGTATTGGAGGTTGGGACCGAAGGGCTATACCTTGCGTACGATTGGAACTTTGGGCTAATGGAAGTGCAAACCCAAAGCAATGCCAAACGCATTAGACTGCGTGCCAACTTAGGGTTATCGACCGAAGAAATTACTTGCGAGAAAAAGAGCAATTGGCATTTGCCAGGCGTATTTATTGGGCTTTACGCAGGCAGTACAGACGATGGTTGCAACCAACTAAAACAATGGTTTTGGCAATACCACGCCCCTGCTTCGCTAAGAGAAAACTCCAACGAACCGCTTATTGAAATACATTACAACGCTTTTAGTGAAAACGACTTTACGTATTACCTAAACCGCTACAACCTACCAGCGCTGGGAGTTGGACTAATAAAAATGGACTACTGGTGGACAGTGCCAACAACGGGAGCAGATGCCAACAGTGGTTTTGACCCTGTATTAGAAACACAATGGAATCCCTACGCAGGCAAATGGCCTAACGGCATGACTTTTGGCACACTTACCAAAACCAAATACCCTACTATTAAAAATTCGCTCTACATGTGCGACACCTATCTTGGGAAAGACATTGCCAAAAAAGAAGCACAGCAGGCACAGATTGATGCGTTGGCACATCGCATTGAAAACTGGAAAATAGATTATTGGCGAAGCGATTTTGACCTTGAAAAGGCAAATTCTTACGCATCGCACCAGGGACTTTTAAATATTTTAGACGCACTTATTGCGCGCTATCCACAGTTTAGATACGAGCATTGCAGTGCTGGCGGTTCGCTAAAAGACTTTACCACCTTGCGACGCATGACATTTATGACCATGGAAGACTCGGGCGGTCCGCTCAACCACCGTATGGCGTTTTACAGCAACAGTTACATGATAAATCCTGTGCAACTCAAATTTGACGTAGGCTACGATTGGACTTCGGCTCAAGATGCTGGCAACATAAATAGCAACCCTGAAAGTTGGGCAAAATACGTGCTTAGAAGCAGTATGATGGGTGCCATGATGGCTTGTGCTGTGGGCCGAGATATGAGTACCATAGAATTTAATCAGGCTAAAATTCATTGGAAACTATACAACGAAAAGCAACGAACCATACTGCGCGGTGGTAATGTTTACCATATTTTACCTATGCCCGACGGCAAACATTGGGACGGCATGCAGTTTTACAATCCAGCAATAGAGAAAGGATCTGTCTTCTTGTTTTCTCACCTAAACGGTGGTGGCGCCGATGGCAGTAGCAAGCGCATTTACTTGCAAGGTTTGGAAGAAAATGCTTGGTATAAGGTTGAATTTCAAGACCGCACCAATCTGTCTTGTACCAAATTGGGCAAGGAACTGATGAACGATGGTTTGCTGGTTACTGGTATGACCAAACATTTTGACACCGACATTATTTGGATAGAAAAACTAAGCAGCACCGATATAGCAGAAAATACAGAAACTACCTACAGCATCTACCCAAACCCTACTCACATAGGTGAAAATGCCACCTTGCAAGGTGTAAGCGATGAAGATGAATGGACTCTATACGACCTACAAGGCAGATGCCTACAAAAAAGCAGCGGTAGTGCCACCAAGGCGCCTACCACTGCTGGTATATACTTTATTCAGTACAAAAATCAAGTGATTAAATGGGCGGTTGAGTAAAATGACTCACTAAGGTTACTTACTCACTCCAACCTGCACTATTTCTTTTAAATTAGGGCTGTTTAACAAGGTTTTAGCAGCCTTTTGTATGTCTTTCGTTGTAATTTTTTCTAATTCGGACAGATAACTAGCCTGGCTATCATAGCCGTAGAATTGCGTATCGACCAAGCGATCTAGCCAATAACCATTGTTTATTTGTTGGTCGATGTATGTTTTTTTAGCATATTCTTTGACTTTTTGCAGGTGTTCTGCTTTAGGACCTTGTGCGGCAATTTTTCCCAATTCATCGTAAATAATGGGTACCAACGCATCTACTTTAGCAGCATCGGTTTTGAAAAAGATAGACATCAGCACATAGGGTTTAGGCAATTGATTAACGCCTACATAAGC
>JAGCMZ010000005.1 GCA_017646225.1 Paludibacteraceae bacterium
CAGTGGTAGAGGGAGATATGGTTTCGTGGACCAAAACATTCCCTGATTTGGATACCCCTGTATTGCCTAATACGGTGTTTGCTATTAACGTTCCAGACGAATATGGCGAATACTTTAAATCGGCTGCCACCTACAACAAAGAAAATGGCACTAATTATGATCCAAAAGCTGCCATTCCATACACCTTTGATGGTAGATTTGTGGTTTCTGAAGATAATAAACCTGGTGAGGAATATGTTTACACAGGGTTGAACAGTGGCAAAAACTTACTAAACAACGTTTACCCATGCAACTTAGATGCTAAATTGATTGAATCAATGAATTTGGGTAGCGTTAGTGTATATGACTACGAAAATGGTTCTTTTGTTAGTACAGATGCTACTGGTTCTGATGTTGTTACCATTAAAGCACAACAAGGTTTTGTTTTCACCCCTAAAGCAGGAACCAGCTTTACATTAACCGACGCAATTATGGCAGAAGGTAGTACACGTACACGTTCTATCGAACGCCCATTACCTACCTTCTCGTTAAGTGTAGATAATGCCAATACTACCGACCCTGGTGCAAGTAACGTCGTGCTTAAATACGACGAACAAGAGGTAGGCTTCTACAATGCAACACTGAATACACCAAAAACGTTTACCCGCAATTTGTACACTCCAGAGGCATACATCATCAGCAACGATGCTTATTACTCTCGTTTGTATGTGGGAGCAGGTGTAACCAAAGTTCCATTGGGTATTGCCTTACGTAGAGCTATGAACGTAACCTTCCAACAAGTATATAACGAAGGATTTACAACCATGATATTGGTAGATGAACAAACTGGTAAAGAATACGATTTGTTAACCAGAAGTTATACTACTGATAAATTAGCTAAAGGTACAACAGAGGGTCGTTTCTACTTGAAGTTTGCCGTAGATGTTCAAGACGACAACCAAGATGACGACTTTACTACTGATATTGAAGATGCGCTAACAGAACAGGCTTCTATTAATATCTATGCTGTAGATAATAGTACGGTTAGGGTGCTAGGCAATAACACCGAGCTACAACAAATTTATGTAAGTGACATGGCAGGACGCACTATGCGTTACGATGCAAGCGGCAACTTTGCCGAATTGCAGTTGCCCGTATCGCAAGGTGTATACTTGGTACAAGTAATTGCCGATAACGTAACAAGAACAGAAAAGGTTGTGATTAAATAATGACGAATCGGTGAATCGGTGAATCGTAATTTGAAACACCGATACCGATTAGTCGATTACCCGAAAGTTGCGATTAAGCAAGGGTAGAATCAAATTTATTTGATTTTGCCGAGCCTGAGCAACTTCATGAACGAAGTGAATAGTAGTCAATTAGAAAAGATATGAAAAAACAAATTTTATTTGTAATAATGGCAATGTGCGCTACCTGCGCCATGGCAGTTAGTTTACCAAGTAATTCGTACAATGAATATGCCGGCACTAGAGCTAGTAGCAATAGTTATACCCTTGGTCAAGGTATCACATTTGTAAACAGTGCCACAGTAGGTGCTTACTCTGGAGAGTGTGGCGATTTGGAAGAAGAATGGGATGGCGACTCTTATTCTTGCGGAAAATGCTGTGATGGTCTATACCCTGATGACATCAACACCGAAGAAAACCTAGCTGCTCGTCGTGAATGTTACTTGGCTTGTGGTTTGCCTTTGGGTGATACCCCCCTTGACGCCCCCACGGCTTTCCTACTTGCTCTTGTAGCGGCATACGGAGCCGTAGCGGTGTATCGCAAAAAAGCAGGTGCAAAAGTAGCTTAAGCTAAACAACTGTGCAGACACGCACTGCACTAATATAACAATCAACGGCTGTAACTCGTAAGGGGTTACAGCCGTTGGTGTAATGTAGTCGTTTTATGATAGTGGTGTTGCTGCTATTAGTTAAAAGATTTTACCTTGCCATAGAGCAGACAGAAAGTCGTTTACGTAATACACTTCAATGCCTTCTATTTTTCTAGATATCTTATCGAGCGATACGATTATAGGTTGTGCTGTTGGATAATCGGATACAAACGATTTAAGACCTTTAAGGTGTTTATTTTGAATGTTATCGGTCGATTTAATCTCGATGGCTACCTTAGCATCGCCAATAACTGCATCTACTTCTACACCTGTTTGTGTGCGCCAGTAAGATAGCTTTTCTGTTTTATGATTGTATCCAATATACGCTACTAACTCTTGTATAATAAAGTGTTCAAAGGCATGTCCATATTCTATTGTTCCCTGCGTCAACGAGGTTCTATTTAGCAAATAGTGGGGTAATGCCACGTCAAAAAAGTAGAATTTTGGTGCATGTACTAACCTGCGCTTTATCACCTTGCTATACGCAGGAATTCTATAACCAATTAAGGTATCCTCTAGTATATCAAAATAAGCTCTAATGGTGTGCGTTTTTATGCCACAGTCTGTAGCTATGTTACTATAATTTATCATTTCGCCATTAGACAAAGCGGCAACCTCTAAAAAACGCTGAAAACTGCCAAGTTGACGTACTATCGACTCCTGAATAATTTCTTCTTTTAAATAAATATCTATATATGCAGTTAGTAAACGCCTAGGATTCTTGGCAAAATAATGCGATGGTATTAGCCCATGCAACAAGGCCTTGTTTAAATCAAAATCTGGTATTTCGGCACTTACCAAAGGGAAAAAATAGCAAGGATAAGCGCGTCCGCCTAATGTATTGTATCCCTTACGCTTTAATTTTCTTGCACTTGACCCGCATAGTACAAATTTTATTCCCTTTTCCGAAATTAGCCTATGAACCTCATTTAATAATTCAGGAACCTCTGGAATCTCATCTATCACTACAACTGTGCTGGCATCTTTATCGTGTAGCATCTGGTACAAAAGGCTAGGGTTACTTCTAAAACGCATTAGCAATTCAGTGTCTAGTAGGTCTATATAAACAGCGTTTTCTAGTTGAGCACGCATAATAGTGCTCTTGCCCGTTTGGCGTGCACCAAATAAAAAAATAGAACTATCTAGCTCGTTTTCTAGTTGTAAATACCTTTTAAGCATGTTTCTTGGAATTAAAAACATTGCAAATCTAAATAAAAATTTCAAATTACAATGTAAATTGTAAAATTAATTTCAAATTTGAAAGTAAAAATGCAACTTGCAGCAAAGATTTGATTTGATGGGTAGGAACACCCGACAAAAACACCAACCCCCTACTACCATTCTAGGTTATAGGGGGTTGAATTGTATTTAAGAACGTTTATTACGCTTCTTGCACTTTGCGTCTGCGATACACCGCTACTGCACCGTATGCGGCTACTAGGGCAAGTAGGAAAGCCGTTGGTGCGTCTAGGGGTAGAGATGCACCCATACAAGAGTTAATACATTCTTTGTATACGGGACCGCATGAATCTTCAGTTCCTCCTTCCATAAGACAAGGAACAAGTACATTGTTCACGCAACATTCTTCGCATAAGTCCATAGCGTTGGGGTCTTGTTTGTCTACCATACAAGTACCTTCTGCAACTGGACTAACATCTGCCTGATTAACAAAGGTAGTGCCGTAACTTACAGTATACGAACCTGAGTTACCATTAGAACCTGGATAGCTTTTATATGGATTGTCTGGCAATTTAACAGCTAGCGCACTCAAAGAGCACATCAACATTAATACAAATAATAATTGTTTTTTCATATCTTTTCTAATTGACTAATCGACTAATCGGTTAATCGACTAATCGGTGGCGGTGTTTCAAATCAAATTCTATTCACCGATTCACCGATTTATCGATTCATCTATTTATTACTTTAATATTACTTTCTCTGTGCGTGTTGCTTTATCGCCAATTACTTGTACTAGGTAAACACCTTGTGTTACAGGTAAGCGTAAGCTTGCAGCATTGCCCGATGCGTTGTGTTGAACGGTTCTGCCAGTCATGTCACTTACATAAATGGTTTGTAAGTTGGTATCTACCGATACTACGTTGATGGTTTTGCCATCTTCTGCAACGTAAATATTGATAGCGGCGCTTTCTTCCAATACGTCTTCTACGTCGGTGGTAATGTCTTCGTCACCATCTTCGTTGTAGTCGTTTTCTGCCACTTTTAGGTTCAAGAAGAAACGACCTTCAATGTCACCTTCTACCAATGTTTCGGTGGTATAGGTATTGCGAAGTAGGTTGATTTCTTTGCCTGTATAAGTATCGGTTAGGATAACTTCGCTATAGTTGTTAATGTATGCTCTTTCAAACTTGATGTTCATGGCTTGTTTTAGGCGTACACCTAGTGGAATAACTACCGAATTATCGTTGGTGGTGTAACGAGAGTATCTAGTATCGTTAGCTAGGACGTACAATTCGGGGCTATCATAGTTAGGAGCAAATACTTTTTCTACGTTTGTAGGAGCTTGTTCGCCTTCTGCCAACATCTCGTCTACTTTCACTACAACGTTGCTATAACCAACGCCTGTGTTGGCATTGAATAGGTTTAGCGAAAGAGTTGGAAGTGTAACCTCTGCCGAGCGTGTTTTGGTATCGCCACCGGCAATCATCGCAGTTGTAATTTCTAGCGAGTTTTTGCCTGCTGCTGGTGTAAAGATGAAACCGTGTTGAGGACGCAACAAGATGGCATCGGTAGTAGCATCTGTATTGTGGAATGTACCAGATTCGTAGTTATAGTATTGAATTTTACCACCAGTTAAACTTTCAATCTTTCTTGCATCGATGTTAGCAGGGTAGCTGTTGTTCAACAAGGCTGGTTGACCAGCAGTTAATCCAGTATAAGTAGGTAGCGCTGCATCATTAACAAACTTACCATCAAAGGTATATAGGTAATTTTGGTCTGGATTAAACTTGTTACCACCTTGATAGTATGCCGCAGGTAGTTTGTATTTGCCATATTGGTCGGGTAGTTGAATTGCAAACACTGTAGTTGGTTCTACTTCTACAGTTAAATCTGCAAAGGTTTCGTCCCATTGACCGGTAATACCGTCTGAAGTCTCAACCAATTTAGCAGCATGCATGTAAACGTGGGGCTCTTGGTTTTTGATAAAGTAGTCGCCAGAAACGATGTTGCGATAGTCATCCAATTCATCATCCCATGGCATAATTACTGTACCTACAAGAATCCATTGTTTACGTTTTGCCTCAAAGTTGGTTATAGCATTGGTATAGTGTTTATTGCCATTTACTAAGTTTTCAACACCTGTAATACCAGCACCATATTCTAGCTCAATAGTTTTAGCAAACTCATTAGCATTTGCTGTTACTTGTTCAGCAACAGGAATTTTGTTTTCTGTAACACGAGAAGCTGCTTCAAATGAACTTGGAATATTTGGCCAATATAACACACCGTGTGATGGTGTTGGGTAAGCTGCTGAGTTAGCAGAAGGAATAATTACTTTTAAGTCTTGTGCAAGATTATTTAAACAGGTTAAGCGAACACCTGTTTCTGCA
>JAGCMZ010000131.1 GCA_017646225.1 Paludibacteraceae bacterium
ATTTTCCTCCATTATTTGTTCACAAATCAAATCAATACCATCAAGTTCAAATCGTTTGTGTGGTTTATTCACCAAAATAAACACAACATCACCAGTTACATCCGAATTGACATAGATTTCGTGTTGGGTAAACACAGCACCCTTAATTTCTAATGGGGCTGCCTCAATGGTTAGTGTGCAAGCATATACAGGACCTTCAATAACGGTTTCTCCTACAACATTAACCGATCTTGACAACTCCGAAAATTTATTGGGCAAGATACCCCCTTTTACGATATTTTTATCCAATCTAAGGTTGGTATCGGTTATATAAAGTTCTTTTAAGTTACTCATAGTATTTACTTTTATTCGTTTAACATCTTAATAATCAAATCTCTTACTCGTTCAGAGTGAGCATCGTTGTTGGGAATATTTTGCGCCACTTCTGCTTTAACATACGATTTTAAATCTTCTGATTTCTCAAATGGCATCTCCATTTGTTCAAAGTTATCGACTATTTTTTGCTCGATAACGTTTTTAGCTGCGCTATAATATTCAGGAACGACACATTTTTGTTCTACCGCCTTGTCTTCGGTACGCATGTAACATACAGGCACATAGTAACGGTCGGTTCCTTCGCCGTCAATGATGCTTTGTTGAATGGTTCTTTCAGAGACTGCCTTATTCACCAAGAAATTTTGCGCTTGCGACATGGCTTGCAAAGCATGTTGTTTCATCAATGCCACATTCAGTTGCGCTTGTAAAAGGCTCGATTCTTTGCCCGCGGTAACGGCGCATTGAATCATATCGGTTTTTAGCATGCGGTTGCTTTGGTCCTCTACGTTTTTAGCAAAGTCAAACACATGTTGATCAATTTGGTGAATGCGGTTGGACAACTCATCGTTCAAATCATTAAAGATTTTTAGGTACCTTGCAGAAGTTCTAGCATAATCTTCTGACATTTTCTTTTGCAACGCTAGCAACGATTTCTTTTGCTCATTTAGCAAAATTAAACGTGCATTGACGGTTTGTTGCAATTCGGCTTTTTGTGCCGACAAATCGGTACGTACGGTTTGGAAAAAGCCATTGATAATGGTGCTCGACACTTTTTCTGCATTCTCTCTAATGGAGGCACATTGGGCTGCATTCATGGCTGCCACGCTGGTGGTAAGACCACCTACACTGGCATTACATCCCACAACACTATCATCAAACGGAACTGTATCTACATAAATTTCTACATCCACATCTTCGTATGCAGTTCCACTATAATAAGCTGTAGTGGTACCTCCATTTTGCGATGCAGGGTAGCTTACCGATACAGAACCACTGTATGGAACAGCTACTCTGCGTCTAAAATTTTGCGTATAACTCATAAGGCATCACAATTAAAGAGTTTGGAAACTTGTTTTCGCATATAAATCTTGTATCATCGATTTTACGCGCGATGAAGATTGAGATGTTGCCAACAAATTAGCAAATTCGTCCGATATCAAGGCAGAAGGAGCTTCGTCTTTCCAAGGCAATTCTTGGTTACGAATCGCACCCATAATTTGACCGTTAATAGAGCTATTCAAAGCATCGGGCAAGGTAATTTCGGTACGTTTTAAACCTACATCGTTGCTAATGGTTTCGCAAATTACCACCGGTATTTGACAAAGTTTATCGTCGTTTCCGGCAGGGTTTGAAATCAAAATTCTGTTGGTCAAAACACGTTGCTCGCCAATTTGCGTCAAGAAGTCGGCAGACTGTCCCAATGCAATGTTGGCATTTTGTTTCATCTTAGAAATAAGAATCTGCTGACTTTTGGTTAACCCTTCTATTTGAGAGGTCACCGTCCAAGCCGACATGGCATTCATTCTATTGGTAGAGGTAGCCATGTGTTTGTTAACCAAATCAAACACAGGTTGGTCTATTTGTTGAATGCGTTGTGCCAACTCTTTGTTAATGCTAGTAAAGATTTTAAGGTATCTTGCTGCAATACGGCCATACTCACGTTCCATTGTGGTTCTAATTCCCAACAATTGACGTTTATTTTGCGCCAATTTCATTAGCAACGCATCAACCCTACTTTTCTTTTGTGCAATCTTTTGCGATATTTGCGATTGCATTAAGGTAAAGAAGCCTCTGTTGACGTTGTGACAAATCTTGTTTGCACCTGCTTTTTCGGCCGCAATAACGGCACTTTGCATGGTAACCACCGCCGCCGTCGTACCTTTAACTGTTCTAGAAACAGTCTTGATCTCGTTGGCCATAGGAGTGGTGTCGACTCTACATGGAATTAATGTTGACATAATTCTTTCCTCCTATTGTTATTGGTTTTTTTCGTCTTCGTCCTCGTCTTCATCGTCGATATCCTCATCGTCCTCGTCGATGTCTTCATCGTCTTCATCATC
>JAGCMZ010000132.1 GCA_017646225.1 Paludibacteraceae bacterium
GCCGTCTTTGTAAGCAAGAAAATAAATAGACTCGCACACTTCAAAAGCGGGATTTTTGGTACGATCTAGGGTGTTTAGTTCGTCAAAAACCAAAGGAGGACAAAAATATTCGTTGCCTTCAAAAAGGTCAATGCCAAATTGGACAAACTTTTTCATGTCCTTTCGGCTTACTGCTTCTTTAATTTCTACCATATTATTTTTTTTGACTAATCGACTAACCGACTAATCGGTGAATCGATGGTTTGTTTTATTATTCTACAAATCCCGAGGATTGTTTTAGTTCGGAAATTACTTCCGATTCTTCTATTTCAAGTTGATTTTCTCGATAAAACTCTAGGTATTTTTGCACCGATTCTTTATCGAAAATGGATTTATAATTATCGGTCGATATAACAAAGGCTTTATACGATACCTCTTTTAACACTTCTCTGAACAAACCGTCCGATACCAAGTTGTTTTGGTACCAAACTGCCTCGTCTAAACTTACTAAGCCCGATACGGCAACGGCAAACAAACTGTCTTCCAACTGACGCACATGCAAGTCAAAGTCTTTCAGCAAGAAGCGGGTAAAGTTAAAGGTACCTACGCTGTACAACACTTGGTTTTTAATGGAATCGCTGCCACTTACCAAACAGATAAACAAGTGTTCGCTCTCTGGGTTGTAAGTAAAGCCTGCTTTTTGCAAGTTTTCTGCATACTCGGTTTCGGAAACCACCTTAGCTCTTTCTTCTTCCAAGCCCGATACGGTTGCTACCGATTGTATTTCCTTGCCTTGCGCAATCAGTGCCACCATGTTTTTGGCCATGCTAGCTACATCCGAATCGGGGTATTTTTCGATAATGCCCGTCAAGTTTTCTTTGAATTTCTCTTTACCATCTTGTTTGCCCGTACTAAGTGCCTCAACAAACAAGAACTTAGGCATCATGCTGCACTCGGGATACAAGGTTTTGGCCTTTTCGGTTTGCTGCAACACGGTGGCAAAATCGCCTTTTTTGAACGATTCGTACGTAGAACGATACAAGGCCTCGGCTTTTGCTTCGTTGCTTTCGCTTTCTACCAACTCGTTCAGCAACAACTTAGCATACTTGCTATCGGCATGATGGGTTAAGATTTCTTGCTTAATGCGTTCTGCCTCTTGGCTATTGCCCGCACGCTCGTAGGTTTTGTACAAACGGTAACGCACCTCGCCCATTTGTGCGTACTCGGGGAAACGGCGTTTTAACTCGTCGTACACTTGCATGGCCTTATCGTGCATACCCATTTTTTCGTTGTATACGATAAACAAATTGCCCAAAGCATCTTGTATGGCCAAATTAGAGTTTTGCAATTTTTCTGGTGTAGTAGGCAACAAACGCAAATGGTATTCTACGTCGTAAGGGGTAAGTGCAGGTTGCGATGCGGGTTTTTCGTCGCCTTGCTCGTCATCGTCCAGTTCATCCTCGTCATCATAATTTTCTTCGATGTACGATGCCATTTTGTTGCTGCGTCGCCAATCGTCTTCCAAAATACGATTCCCCCATACTTTTTGGAATTCTACCCTGCCACGCATCACCAAGGTGGGATTATAGAAATACCACGATTTGTCGGCCACCTCGCCCAATGACAAACCGGTTTGGCTCATGGCAAGGTTCTGATCGCGCAGGTTTTGCTGACGTGCCGCTTCTTCTAGGCGACGACGTTCTTCTTCTTCGGCTTTCTTTCTAGCCTCGATGGCCTTTTCGATGGTAGCAATTTGCTCTGCCTCGGGCAATTTTGCCAAAGCCTGAAGGCTATCTTCGAGCATTACTATTTGCTGGTTACGCGCAATGTCGTTGAGCAAATATGTGCGTTTTTCGATGGTTTCGTAATTGGGATAGTGCGTAGGAATAATGGGCAACGCCTCGTTGTACAGTGGCTGTGCCTCTACGTATTGTTCCTTGTCGTATCGGATATCGGCCAAGGCCAACAAAGCATGCGCCTTGTCAATTCCGCCTCGGGTACTGGAATTAATAGCCAACTGATAATATTCTTGTGCTTTTTCTAAATTGCCGTTGCGGTGGTACAGCTGACCAATGGTGTAGTAAATTTGGTCTAAATACTCTTGGTTGCTTTGCTTTTTGATGAGTTTTTCGAGCTGTGCCAAAATGGGCGATGTATCCTTGCCTTGGTAGCAGCGTGCTTGGCTTAGCAAGGCATTGAACTCCATTTCGTGCAGCGGATGATTGTCCAATACCTCTTGGTACCAAACATAAGCATCGTTGTAGTGTTTTAGTTTTTCGTGCACCTGCGCTAGGATGTAACACAAGCGGGTTTTCTCTTCGCCCTTGGCCTCTTTAATGGCGGTTTCTAAAAAAGGGATGGCCTCTACATACTGCTCTTGCTTTAACAACAAATCGGCCATAACGCGTACGTACAATTTGTTAATTTGGGGCGTGAACGATTTCTCGTCCATGCGTTTTAGCAAGTCTTCTGCCTCGTAAAACCAACCCATTTCGGCATAGCTGCGTGCACCCCACAATTGGGCCTGTGCCGCAACGTCTTTGTTATCGTCAAAGTGGCGTGCTACGTAGGCAAAAGTAGCATTAGCGGCCACAAAATCGAGCTGATAAAATTGCGCTTTACC
>JAGCMZ010000133.1 GCA_017646225.1 Paludibacteraceae bacterium
AAAGCCTTGGTAGCATTGGCAGAGAAAGCGATGGTGTCTAAATCTGGCACGTCGACAAGCTCAGTGACCGATTCTAAAACAAATCTCAACTGGTTCAACGGCGAAACCTACACCCGCCGCCAAAGCACAGCGGTGGGCGAAATAGGCGGTGGCGCACTGCCCGTAGTATGGAATGCCAGCATGCCCGTGCCACAGGGCGTTACCCTGATGGTATTAGACCACGATAATCCGCTAGAACAAGGCAGACACTTGTTTGGCCAAATGCACCAACAAGGCAACCTTAGCCCCGTTATTGTGTACAAAAAATACACCGATATATCGCTGCAAGAACTACAACTAACCGCTGCTGCCCACTTAGGCAATTTCTTTATTGATGGCCTAGCCGATGGCATTTGCATCGATGCTCCGGGCATCGACCCTGCTGCACTAGAAGCTTTAGGTTATAGCATTCTACAAGCGGCACGCGCCCGCATGAGCAAAACCGAATACATTTCTTGCCCATCGTGTGGCCGTACGCTGTTTGATATTCAAACCGCCATTGCCCGCATCAAAGCCAAAACATCGCACCTTAATACCTTAAAAATTGGCATTATGGGTTGCATTGTAAATGGCCCTGGCGAAATGGCCGATGCCGATTATGGCTACGTAGGGGCAGGCCGTGGCAAAATTAGCCTTTACAAGGGCCAAACCTGCATCGAAAAAAACATTCCCGAAGATGAAGCAGTAGACCGCCTAATCGATCTTATCAAAACAAACGGCGATTGGGTAGAACCTTGATCGCTGCGCTTGTCGCTTGTCGATTGTCGCTTGTCGATTTAGTTAATATGACAAACTACATGTGACTAGCGACAACAAATATTTGAGACAAAAAAATCGCTCTTGAATTTTTCTGTCTCAAATATTTGTTTTATCTTTGCAGTCCGATTATTATTCTCTTTAGTGTAAGTGTTTGATAATGACCGAAAAACGTCTTTTTTAGCCTTTAGACGTGGGTAATATCGGCACTAAGTAAAACGAATAAAAAATTTTAATTGTGGATACTTTAAGTTTTAAAACCATTTCTGCCAACAAGGCAACTGTAACCAAAGAATGGGTTGTTGTTGATGCAACAGACCAAATTTTGGGTCGTTTTTGCTCAAAAGTAGCAAAATTGGCAAGAGGAAAGTACAAACCAAACTTTACTCCTCACGTAGATTGCGGTGACAACGTAATCATTATCAATGCAGACAAAATCAAAATGACCGGTGACAAATGGACCGCTCGCGAGTACCTAAGCTACACTGGTTATCCTGGTGGTCAACGCGTAATGACTCCTGCTCGTTTGCAAGCTAAAGGTTCTGAACGCTTGTTCAAAAAAGTGTTGAAAGGCATGTTGCCTAAAAACCGCCTTGGTGCTAAAATCTTGAGCAACGTTTACGTATTTGACGGCGCAGAACACGATAAAGCTGCACAAAATCCTAAATCTATTGATATCAACGCTCTTAAATAACGGATATGGAAGTAACAAATGCAATTGGTAGAAGAAAAGCAGCTATTGCTCGCGTTTATGTAACCCCAGGAAAGGGTACTATTACCATCAACAAAAGAGATTTGGCGGTTTATTTCCCAACCGGTATTCTTCAATACATTGTTAAACAACCTCTAATGAAATTGGGTGTTGCTGAACAATACGATATTAAAGTAAACTTGTGCGGTGGTGGCTACAAAGGCCAAGCTGAAGCTTTGCGTTTGGCTATTGCACGTGCGTTGGTTAAAATCAACCCAGAAGATAAACCTGCTTTGAAAGCAGAAGGCTTTATGACCCGCGACCCACGCGAAGTGGAACGCAAAAAACCAGGTCGTCCAAAAGCACGCAAAAGATTCCAATTCAGCAAACGTTAATCGGCTGTTTGTATTTTTATTGGAAGCTGTTTAGTATCTAAATCTGTCGGATTCGAAAGACTACCGACAGGTTGGTTTAAAAAAAGAATGTAAACAATTTATTATTATGGCTAGAACAAATTTTCAAGAATTATTAGAAGCAGGTGTTCACTTCGGACACATGACCCGCAAATGGAATCCTGCTATGGCTCCTTACATTTTCATGGAGCACAATGGTATCCACATCATTGACCTTAACAAAACTGTTATTAAATTAGACGAAGCTGCTGACGCTCTTGGCGCATTGGCTAAACAAGGCAAAAAAATCTTGTTTGTTGCTACTAAAAAACAAGCTAAAGATATCATTGCTGAAAAAGCTACATCGGTTAACATGCCTTATGTTACCGAACGTTGGGCTGGCGGTATGCTAACTAACTTCCCTACCATCCGCAAAGCTGTTAAAAAAATGTCGAGCATCGACAAAATGGCTAACGATGGTACTTTTGAAAACTTGTCGAAACGCGAAAAATTGCAAATTTCTCGTCAACGCGAAAAACTACAAAAAAACTTGGGTAGCATTGCTGACCTAACCCGTTTGCCTGCTGCTTTGTTTGTAGTTGACGTAATGAAAGAACACATTGCAGTAAAAGAAGCTAACCGTTTGGGTATTCCTGTATTTGCTATCGTTGATACCAACTCAGATCCTAAAAACGTAGACTTCGTTATCCCTGGTAACGACGACGCTTCTAAATCGATCGACATCATTTTGAGCACCGTTTGCGGCGCTATCCAAGAAGGATTGAACCAACGCAAATTGGAAAAAGAAAACGAAGGCGAAACCAAAGAAGCAGACAAAAAAGTTGCTAAAGCACCTCGCGCTCGCATCAAACGCAGCGACGCTGTTGCTATCAACGCTAACGTAGCAGAAAAATATTTATCTGAAGCAGAAAAAGAAGAAGCATAAGATTATGGCAGTAACTATGGCAGATATTTCCAAGCTTCGTACAATGACTGGAGCTGGAATGATGGATTGCAAAAACGCTTTAACCGAAGCTGAAGGCAATTTTGATAAAGCAATTGAAATTATTCGCAAAAAAGGTCAAGCTATCGCTGCTAAACGTAGCGACCGCGACGCTGCAGAAGGTTGCGTATTGGCTGCACAAAAAGACGGCTTTGCCGCTGTTGTAGCACTACAATGCGAAACTGACTTCGTAGCTCAAAACGCAGACTTTATTGCACTTACTCAAAGCATTTTGGACTTTGCAATGGCCAACGAAATTGAAAGCAAAGAAGCCCTTTTGGCTGCTGAATTGGATGGTCGTAGCATCGCTGACTTGATTACCGACCGCAGCGGTATCACCGGCGAAAAAATGGAATTGGGTTACTACGAATTTGTGAAAGGTGCTGCTACCGTAGCATACATTCACCCAGGTAACAAATTGGCTACCATCGTAACCTTCAACGAAGCACTTGACAACCAAGTTGCACGCGAAGTAGCTATGCAAGTAGCTGCTATGAACCCTATCGCTGTTAACCGCGAAAGTGTTCCTGCAAACGTAATTGAACAAGAGCTTGAAATTGGTCGTGAAAAAGCACGCCAAGAAGGTAAACCTGAAGCTATGTTGGACAAAATTGCTCAAGGTCGTTTGAACAAATTCTACAAAGAATCGACCTTGCTAGAACAAGATTTCATTAAAGATGCTAAAGTAAGCGTAAAAGATTATTTGAAACAACAATCTGCTACTCTTACCGCAGTTGACTTTAAACGAGTTACTTTGAACGTAGATTAATTCTATTTCAGAGAAATGATGATGGGGGAAAGGTCGCTTTTAGCGACCTTTTTTTTTGTGATATTTCAAAAAAAGCACCCCGAAGGGTGCTTTTGGGTGATGCGGTTATTTTAGTAAGAATTATGTTTAGAGGTGGGATTTTAAGGCGTGCGCAGTGCGAAAAACCGGAGTTTACTAAGCGTAAATGAGGATTTTGAGCACAAGCACAACGCAAAAAGCACCCTATAAACTAATTCTTAAAGCGTTTTGAAGAAGTCGTTACCCTTATTATCCACCAACATAAACGCTGGGAAATCCTCTACTTCAATTTTCCAGATGGCTTCCATGCCTAATTCGGGGTATTCTACGCATTCAATGCTCTTGATGTTGTTTTGCGCTAGGATAGCAGCAGGGCCACCAATAGATCCCAAATAGAAGCCGCCGTATTGTTTACAAGCATCGGTTACTTGTTGGCTACGGTTACCTTTAGCTAGCATAATTTTGCTACCGCCTTTTGATTGGAATAGACCTACGTAAGAGTCCATACGACCTGCGGTGGTGGGGCCCATTGAGCCACATGCCATGCCGGCAGGAGTTTTAGCAGGACCTGCGTAGTAAATGGGGTGATTTTTAATGTATTGTGGCAAATCTTCGCCGTTATCTAGGCGTTCTTTAAGTTTTGCGTGCGCGATGTCACGACCTACAATGATGGTACCATTAAGCGACAAACGGGTTGCTACAGGGTATTTATCTAGTTCGGCAAGGATTTGGTCCATGGGTTGGTTCAAATCGATGCGTACAGCGTCGCCTTCGCCTGCTTGACGCAATTCTTCTGGAATAAGGCTACCTGGATTATCGTCTAATTTTTCAATCCAAATACCATCTTTGTTGATTTTACATTTGATGTTGCGGTCTGCAGAGCAAGATACGCCCATACCTACAGGGCGAGATGCACCGTGACGTGGCAAACGAATAATGCGGACGTCGTGTGCTAGGTATTTACCGCCAAATTGAGCTCCTAGGCCAATGCGATGTGCTTCGGCAAGTACT
>JAGCMZ010000134.1 GCA_017646225.1 Paludibacteraceae bacterium
CAGCCAGTCCCTCTCTATTTTTTGTTGATAATATGGACATGATAACAAGTAAGGCAAAGGACAATTCGATGAGTTGTACTTTGTCGGTAGAGGAGCGATTATTGTATTTAGAACAACGCATGATGCATCAAGTAAACCGATTTGAAAGACTGCTGGATAGAATGGAAAAGGCCAACGTATCCGTGATTTCGATGCCGCATCCTTTACACCCCCATCCATCCGTATCTTTCTTTGATTTTATGCGCTTGATAATAGAATCGTTGCGTAGTGCGCAACAGGAGCGAACGGCAGAGGCATACGAGTCCACTATGGCCAGTTTTAGGCGTTTTTTGAACAAAACCTCAATTGGTATCGACGATATCAATGCCGAGTTAATCAAGCAATACGAATCGTACCTATGGCGCAGCGGATTGTCTAAAAATACCAGCTCGTTTTACATGCGCATCTTACGTGCTGTGTTCAACAGGGCCATTGATAACGAACTAACCCTACCACGCAATCCGTTCAAGCACGTGTACACAGGCATCGATCGTACCGTTAAAAGAGCGCTTCCGCTTCGTGCTGTCAAACGCATAAAAAATTTGAATCTGGACGATAACAAACGATGCGATTTTGCGCGAGATATGTTTATGCTGAGTTTTTACTTGCGTGGCATGTCGTATATTGATATGGCCTATTTGCGTCGGTCGAATTTATCGAAAGGATACCTTACGTACAGACGCCGAAAAACAGGCCAAGAATTGCACATCAAGTGGGAGGTGTGTATGCAGCAAATTGTTGATAAATACAAACACGAATGTTGCAGTGGTTATCTTTTGCCCATTATCAAACAAAAAAATGAGTCGCGCAGCCGGCTCAAATACGGTTTAACCCGCATCAACCGATACTTGGGCGTAGTGGCGCGCAAAGCACGAATTTCAGTTCCACTAACCTTGTACGTGGCGCGTCATTCGTGGGCAAGCGTAGCGAAAGATAAAAAGATTCCCCTGTCGGTTATTAGCGAAAGCATGGGGCATGGCAGCGAAAAAACAACGCGCATTTACCTCAAGTCGCTCGACAAGTCGGTTATTGACAGGGCTAACAGGCAAATACTGGGGATGCTATGATATTTTTTGTCCGTAAATTCGTTTTTTTGTTATATTTTATTAATTTTACCAGCGTGTTTAAAGCGAACATGACCAATCAAATTTATATGTTATGAAAAAATTATTCTTACTAACGTTATTGTTTACATTTGCCGTAGGAGCATCGTATGCTCAATTTGGCAATTGGGGAGACAAGCTTAAGAGAGGCGTAAATGCTATCTCGGATGCATCAAGCAGATCGCAGCAGAAAAAAGATCAAGAGGCTGCGGCTAAACTACAAGAAAATTCGGCAGCTCAATTTGAGGAATTTACAGCAAACAACATTCCTGCCAATGCGTTGTTTGTATGCAAAGAAAGAGGTTCTGCTCGTGGTACAGGTACAAAGGAATCTCCATTGAAAGATATTCAAAAAGCCATTGATATGGCTCCAGATGGAGGTACTGTTTGTATTGCAGAGGGTAACTACTTAGGCACTTTGGATAGAGGTTGGATTGAAGTAAAAGGAAAATACGTATCGCTTATTGGTGGCTTTAATTCGGACTTTACCGATCGTGACCCTAACAAATACATTACCAAAATGCAACCATCGGTAGAGCAACGTGGTACCATTGGCATGGGACTTTTGATGCTAGAAAGCATTGCTCGTAGAAGTGCTTCTATGGTGATTGATGGTATTTATTTCGACTTGGGATACTACCTAGAATATTGCAAAGCCGACCCAACTGACGAACGCTTTGGCTGTCCAGAAGGTTGCGAAACAGGTCGTGTTCTTCCTATTAGTTTCCCACCCAACACCGCAACTCGTTTAATTGGCGGTAAATTTGCCGGTAAATTAGTAATTAGAAACTGTATGTTTACCAATGCTTCGTTCTACGGCATTCTTTTAATTAGCATGGGTGGCAACTGGGAAATTTATAACAACGTATTTGTAGGTAATATCTATGCAAGTTGCGAGGTAAATGGAGGTTTGAACCAAGATAATAACGCTCACCAATCTACTGTAGATTTCCACCACAACACCGTATTGTTCTCTTGGTGTGCTACCAAAGAAATGGAAGATATGGGATACGGTTATCGCATGCGTAATGGGGTCGATCACAATGTACATCATAACATTTTTGGTTGCTCTAACTTGGGTGCTATTGATGCAGCATGGGACGATTCAACACTTCCCGCAGAAAAACGTAAAATCTGTTCGGCTTACGACAACTTGTTCTTTATGAACAAAGGCGATATGACTGTTGTGGGAACCAGTGGCGGCAAATGGATTTATGTGCCAGCCAAACGATTTGACGAAGTGGAAACACTTACCAAATACGAAAACAACCGCGAATTGCCAGGTACCAGCAAGTTCAAAGATTTAATCATCCAACCTTACTTAAATGGTTTTGCTAACCTAAAGGTGATGACAACATCTAGCTACGATCCTAACTCAGCTGCTAACCTATACCGCGAAGCACATGGTATGAACAAACAAGGAACTTCTACTACCCGTGTTACTATGTACGGTAATAGATACAACTTTGATCAAGCAGTGGTGTTCTTTGGTGCAGAAGAAGGATATGGTGCTCAAAAATATAAATAATTGAGTTACGAGTAATACTTAACAAGCCGGAGTGATGTTCGCATTGCTCCGGTTTTTTTTATTGTAGGGTACCAAATTATATGGAATTTAACGTACCTTTGTACCAAATTATATACCTATAGATGATGAAGAAAAAAGTCTGTTTAGTGTTGGTTGCTTTATTGCCTTTGTGTGCTAGTTTGTGGGCGCAAGATGAAGCCTATACCGCTGCCGATTTGTATCATTTAGCACAAGAATGCGTAGAAATAGGCAATTACGATGATGCCCTTTCTTACTTAAGTGATGCCAAAAAGATGGATCCTATGTCGTCCGATATTTATGCCCTAAGTAGTGCTATTATGGGCGATTATATCGTACAAGAGATAGCCAGAGGTAAGGCATCGAACGATACCATTCTTTCGCTAATTCCTTACTGTTTGAGCGATATGAACAATGCCATTCAGTTTTGGACGAACAAAGCGGATAGATCTTTATCCTTATTATACTTTACCAGAGGCTTCTTTTTAAAGAAACTGGGTTACTACGAAAAAGCCTTTGCCGATCTTAATGTAGCACACGAGAACTTAAAAAAGGACGAATATAAGTTGGCGATTGATGTGCTACGACATCGTGCAGAAATCTTCAAGGCTTCTGGCTACGGTACCAACTTTCAATTAGACATGAGCGAGGCCATTACCTATTGTAAAAGAGGTACCAAAAACGACCCTACTGACGTCTATTATTACGATACCCGCGCCAACATTGAACACAGCATGGGCTTTGATAAATTGATGATAGAAACGATATTTAATCGTTTAGAAAAAATTCCAATTAAAAAGTACGAAGAAATTGACGGATACGAAAAGGCCTTGAAGTTAGATATGGCGTATTGTAAAAAACTGGTCGATAAAAAGCTGAAGAAAGACCCGAATAACCCAGCATGGTTATATATCCAAGCGTTAATATCGTTCTATAACAGAGACTATGTTTTGGCGTTGCAACAATACGATGCCATGATAAATAAGGTAGGACCTGCTTATCGATTGTATCATGCTAAATTTCTTTGCTACCACGATACCAGGTGTTACGACAAAGGCATGGCGGTATTAGAAAAGATGGAACAACTCTACGATTCGATTGATGTGGACGATACTTTCTATAAAATGCAGTTGCATGTTATTAAAGGTGAGCCCGAAAAAGTGCTAGACATAGCCAATTCTTTGCTTGATAAGTTGGGTTATAATTCTTATGTGTTGATAGATAGAGCCTATTCCTATAAGGCATTGGGCCAGGATGCAAAAGCCATGGTAGACCTCAATACGGTAATAGCCAATGAACCTACCAACGTACATGCTTACCTAAGACGTTCCCGATTGCATCGCAAATACGGTGCCACCGAAATGGCAAAATTAGACGATGAAATGGTATTAAAATACGATACGATATGCGATGATAGCAGCGTTCGTCATTATTCATTATACTTCTTAGGACAAGAAGATGAGGCCATTAAATGGGTGGATGGCATTGTAGCAGGTTCACCTAAGGATGTTAGGTGTATTTACGACCGTGCTTGCTTAATGTCGCTGATGGGAAAAACCGACGAAGCATTAAAAAGCCTGCGCCTTGCCATGGAACTAGGATTTGGCGATTTTGCCCATTTGATGCACGACGAAGACCTGAACAATCTTCGTCAACTACCCGAATTTATTGAATTGGTATCAAAATACCAGCAGGTGCACGACGATTTTTGTTCCGAATTGGTAGCCCCATAAGGGTGGTAAAATAAATAGTTTTTTGTAATTTAGCACGGTAACTTTTAAAACAGTAGCCTATGTTTTTGTATATCTTGTTAGCGGTATTGGGTGGTGCCTTGTTGGGTGCTTTGGTAGTTTATGTGGTTTTGCGCCAAAAACAATACGAGTGGCAATGCCAGGCGCAACTGGCCAAGCAAGAGGCTGAATACACCAAGCAACAATTGCAAGAAGAGCAAAAACAAGCCTTGTCGAACAAACAATTGTGGCAAGCAGAAACCGAAAAGCGCTTGCAAGATGAGCGCGATATAGCAGCCAAACGCCTACAAGAAGAACGTGTTCATGCCGATAATTTGCGCCGCGAAGCCGACGATCAATGGAACAAAAAATTAGAGGCACTCAAAAATGAGATAAGCCGTATCACCCTTGAGCAATTGGCCAAAAAGCAAGATGCACTTCAAGATCAAAACCGTAGTCAGATGGGCGAACTGCTACAACCCATTCGCGAAAAGTTTGCCGAGTTTGAAAAGTCGGTAAACGAGAGCAAGACCCAAAATGCGGTGCAAAAAGAAGACCTTAAGAAGAGTTTTGAGAGCATGATGAAGCTCTTTGAACAACAGCAAAACCAAGCGGTAAACAGCCTAAAAGAGCAAACCGATAAAATAGGCAACGATGCTGCCAACCTTACCAAAGCCCTTAAAGGCGATAGCAAGATGCAAGGCGATTGGGGCGAAATGGTATTGGAAACCATCTTAGAAAATAGCGGACTTGTTCGCGACGAGCATTTCTTTGTACAAGATAACGTTAAGGACGAAGATGGCAAGAACTTTCGTCCCGATGTTGTGGTGCGTTTTCCCGAAGGAAGATCGGTTGTAATCGACTCCAAGGTATCGCTAACCGCATACGCCGATGCCATGACAGCCGATGCAGAAGAAATTCGCACACAACGCATGGCAGCACACGTACAAAGTGTAGTAAAACACATTGACGAGCTAGCGGCTAAGAAATACGACGAATTGGTAGAAAATGCCATAGGGTATGTACTGTTGTTTATCCCCAACGAGGCAGCCTACGGAGCAGCCCTCAAAGCACGTCCCCTGTTGGCACAAGATGCTTACAAAAAGAAAATCATCATTATATCGCCCAGTAATTTGCTCATGACCTTGCAATTGGCCTACAACCTATGGCAATACGACAAGCAAACCAAGAATGTCGAAAAAATAGTGCAAAGTGCTTCTGGATTGTACGATAAGGTGGCCTTGTTTCAAGATTCGTTCGAAAAAATTGGCAGTCAAATTCAAACCTTATCTGCCACGTTCGAGTCGGCAAAAGGGCAACTAAGCGAAGGCAAGGGAAACGTTCTTACCCGCGTAGAGAAGTTCAAAGAACTGGGTATTACGCCTAAAAAACAACTGCGCATTACCGAGTAAGGCGCTTGCCCAATCAAATAAAAAATCGGTCCCTGAGCACGGTTGCTGAGCATGTCGAAGGGACCGATTTTTGTGTTGTAGAAGAAATATCTACACCAACACAAAATCTAACTGTTTCTTTTCTAAGTTGGCGCGCGATACCATAATTTGCACTTCGTCGCCCAATTGGTATTTTTTGCGGCTTTGTCGGCCAATGATGCAGTAGTTCTTTTCGTCGTAGGTATAAAAATCATCGTCCATATCGCGTAGCGCTACCATGCCCTCGCATTTGTTCGATGTAATTTCTACATAAATACCCCATTCGGTTACTCCCGATATAACCCCATCAAATACTTGTCCCTTCTTGTCGGCCATAAATTCAACTTGTTTGTATTTAATAGAGGCACGTTCTGCCGATGCGGCCACTTGCTCGCGGTCGGAGCAGTGCTCGCACATTTTTTCGTAGGTCTCTTCTTTTACGCTGCTACCGCCCTGTAAATAGCTAAATAGCAAGCGGTGCACTAGTACGTCAGGATATCGCCTAATGGGCGATGTAAAGTGGGTGTAGTAATCAAATGCTAACCCGTAGTGTCCAATGTTATCGGTAGTATAAATGGCTTTGGCCATAGAACGTACCGCCAAGGTTTCTACCAGGTTTTGTTCGCGCTTGCCAGCCACGTTGTCTAGCAATCGGTTAATAGCGCTCGATATTTCGTTTTTCTTGCCCGATGTTTTTAGTTTGTACCCAAATCGGCTAATGAACTGCGAAAAGTTGGCCAATTTGTCTTGGTTAGGTTCATCGTGAATACGGTACACAAACGTTTTGGCCTTGTCGCCTTTTTTTACCTTGCCAATGTGCTCGGCCACGGTTCTGTTGGCCAATAGCATAAACTCTTCTACCAATTTATTCGCTTCTTTGGCCTCTTTAAAATACACGCTTAGGGGCTTGCCTTGCTCGTCTATTTGGAAACGCACCTCGGATCGTTCAAACGAAATAGCACCCGATTTAAAGCGGTTAGCACGTAGTTGTACGGCCAAGGCATTCATGGCCAACAATTCTTCGCAAAAATCGCCTTGCTCGGTTTCGATAATGGTTTGTGCTTCTTCGTACGTAAAGCGGCGATTCGAACAAATAATGGCTTTGGTAATGCGGTAATTCACCACTTCTGCTTTGTCGTTCATCTCAAACAATACCGAATACGTTAGTTTGTCTTCGTTAGGACGTAACGAGCACACCATGTTACACAGTTTTTCGGGTAGCATGGGAATGGTTCTATCTACCAAATACACCGAGGTGGCGCGGTCAAAGGCTTCTTTATCAATGGGACTGTGCGGGGTAACATAATGACTAACATCGGCAATGTGCACCCCAATTTCTACGTTCCCATTGTCTAATTGCTTGTACGATAGTGCATCGTCAAAGTCTTTGGCGTCAACAGGGTCGATGGTAAAGGTGGTGGTAGAACGGCAATCTTCGCGACGTTTTATTTCGTCATCGCTAATGGTAACATCAATTTGTTCGGCCAATGCCGTTAATTCTTCGGGATACGAGTAGGGCAATCCGTATTCGGCTAAAATGGCGTGCATTTCGGTGTTGTTTTCGCCTACTTCGCCCAGTACGTCAATCACCTCGCCAAAAGGATTCTTGGCTTTTTCGGGCCAATCGGTCATCTTTACAAATACCTTTTGGCCATCTTTTGCACCGTTTAATTTGTTATGCGGAATGTAAATATCGTTGCTTAATAGTCGGTTGTCTACCACCACAAACGATACGCCACCCACTATGTTCATTACCCCCACAAAGGTGGTGCGGTTGCGCTCAATAATTTCTACAACCTCGCCCTCGGTTTGGCGTCCACTGCGTTTAGCGTACACCAAAACACGCACCTTGTCGTTTTTCATGGCATGCCCTAGATTTCGGTCGGCAATAAAGATTTTTTCACCCCCGTCATCGGGTATTAAATGGGTCTTACCATTGTTATTTCTGTCGATGGTACCCGTTACATACTTATTAAGTGTAATGGCCTTGTATCGGCCTCTTTCTACCTCTTGAATAATGCCTTGCTGCACAAAGTACGCTAAGATATGGGGCAACTTGGCCTTGTCGCCAGCCTTGGTAATACCTGCCACAGCCGCCAATTGTTTGTGGTTAAAAGGGCGATTTTCAAATTGCAAAATAGCGGGCGCTACTACATTAATCAATTCTTTTCTATCCATGATGATGATATTTTATGCATGTTGCCACTCAAAGGTAATTAAAAGATTGACGCCACACCCCGTTTGAGTGTTAAAAATGTATTATACAATCAAAATACCTAGATTTTAGAAAAAAATACTACCTTTGTAACATAACCCATACGAAGAAATAATATGAAACAAGTAGAAGAACCAGCCGTAGTATATGGCACAACCCTTCCGTCTTTGCAAGATTTGCAGAGCAGTATAGTTAAGCGCATTCAGTGCGAAAAAGATACAAAAATACTATCATTGGTAGATAAATTACTAAATGCAAGCAAGGCAGAAAAGATTAAAGAATTTGTTTACGCAAATTTTCATCCCGACTTTGCCAAAAGTTTAGAAGAACAAAATTTCTTCATAGAAAGACCTTTCCCACAAGAAGATTTTTTATCGGACAATGAAGTTATAGATCAAGCCGAAGAAAGTCCTATTGCAGATAAAGAAACCGTAGCGTTTGCCTTCTCAAAATGGGAACTAGCATGAGAAAGGTGTATTGGCATCAAAAGGCTTTAAATGCCTTTACAAGGCAAAAATTATGGTACTTTGTTAATAAGGGAGAACAATTTGTAGATTCTTATCAAGAAAGTATAGAAAAAACAATCGAGCAGATTGAGTTTATGCCGTCCATTGGTTTAGGTATAAGAAATCTAGAAGGTAGAGAGTATAGAAAAATATTGGCACATCCTAAAACCTATATTTACTATTGGTATAGTCAAACCGAACTGCATATATTAGATATTCGTTCTACAACGATGAAATAAAAAATATTATCTTTGCATAAATAACAACAATAAAACACAAGAATATATAAAGAAGACTTTTAGATAACATATTTTATTAACTAGCGTTTGCTATTTATTCGAGATACTCCGAAAATTTGGCGATTAGAAGATGTATTAGTACGAATAAGTTCAGTAGGCGTCTGCGCATAGAGCGTGGACAGAACTTATCTACTAATACGGGTCACGCCAAATACCTCGGAGTGCGATAAGTGATGTCGCGCTCTTTTTTTGTATCTACACAAAAGGTATTTGGATACCCGTATTTCCCGATTAAAATAGTTCTGACGCGCAATACTAGCGCAGTATGGATTCTTCCAAACAAGGCTTGTCTGCAAATGAGCAGATTAAGTCAAGGGAACGCGTATCTGCACATGGTGAGGTGTATACAGCCGAGCGTGAGATAAATGCCATGCTCGACCTTGTAAAGCATGAAACAGAACGTATCGATTCTCGTTTCTTGGAACCTGCATGTGGTAATGGCAACTTCCTTTCTTCTATTTTAAGCAGAAAACTGGCAGTAGTTAGTAGACTATATGCCAAAAACAAAACCTTGTGGCAATATAACTCGCTTATTGCTATTGGATCTATCTATGGAATTGAAATTTTGCACGACAATGTATTAGAATGTCGTGAACGTCTCTACAATCAATTCTATGAAATCTACAAAAAGAAATTCTCAAATGCTATCGATGAAGATTTTTGTTTAAGCGTACGCTATGTAATAGACAAAAACATTGTATGGGGCGATGCTCTTACATACAAACAACCCGATAGTGAAATTCCAATTGTGTTTGCCGAATGGTCTGCTCTTGGCAATATGAAAGTAAAGAGACGCGACTTTAGTTTATCAAATATTCTGCTTCTACAAGAAACAAAAAGCGAAGGTCACTTTAGTGATTTATTTTCTTCTACTACCGATGATGTAGGTGTGCATGTGCCTTTGGTAGAATTTACACCTATTCACTACCTTAAAATCCATACACTATGAAATCACTAAAGCATTACAATCCAGACGTGCTCTCTTGCTTAGCCAATTTAAGTAGTGATGAGGTTTTTACGCCTCCTGCACTTGCAAATCAAATGCTCGACTTACTTCCTGTAGAACTTTGGAGTAATCCTAACGTAAAATTCTTGGACCCATTTTGTAAAACAGGAGTGTTCCTAAGAGAAATTGCCAAAAGATTAATGGTTGGTCTTGAAGACAAGTTTCCTGATAAAATAGAAAGAGCTAACCATATCTTTAAAAATCAGTTATATGGTATAGCAATCACAGATTTAACCAGTATGCTTTCAAGGCGCAGTGTGTATTGTAGCAAACAAGCAAATTCAAAGTATTCGGTTTGTTACTTGTTTGATGATGAACAAGGCAATATTGTATACAAATCAATGAAACATACTTGGGAAAATGGAAAATGTAAGTATTGCGGTGCAAGTCAAGAGGTTTATGATAGAGAAGATGACCTTGAAACCTACGCCTACCAATTTATTCATACTACAAACCCAGAAAAAATATTCAATATGCAATTTGATGTTATTATAGGAAATCCTCCATATCAATTAGATGACTCAGGTAACGGTGCAAGCGCAAAGCCTTTGTATCATTTATTTGTTAACCAAGCTAAGAAGTTAAATCCTAGATATCTTGTAATGATTATACCTGCGCGTTGGTATGCAGGTGGCAAGGGGCTTGATGACTTTCGTAACTCGATGCTTTCTGACGATAGAATAAGAAAGATTCATGACTTTAATAATGCATCAGAC
>JAGCMZ010000135.1 GCA_017646225.1 Paludibacteraceae bacterium
AAATCTTGTGAGCAACGTGTTGTAGGTAAGATTTATGTGGATAGTGGCAAGAAAATCACTTACAATGTTTACCAAGAAAAAACAGGCAACGATGTAACCTTTGCACTGTATGATTTGGACGGCAATCAACTTCATAAGAAAAACAGTACCAAAACCGTTACCGGTAGCTATACGTCTACCAAAACAGGTTGGGTAGCCATGAAAGTATGGAATACCGTAAATACCAATGCTGGTCAAAAATGCTGGGTGAACGTATCGTACCAAGCACCTGCTAAAGTAACAAACACTATGGGTGACCGTGCCGATACGCGTGCAAGCATTTGGACCGGTAATGCAGGAACCTCTACTTGGACCGATTGCGGTAACTGGGAACAAGGCAAAGTGCCTACCGCATCATCTACCGTGGTTATCCCCGATAATGGCGATGTAAAACCCAATGTAACGGGCAACGTATCTATTTCTAAATTGATTGTAGAAAACGGTAAAGGTAGTCATAGCGCTCCCGACATTACTGTTAGTGGAAAACTAACCGTCACCAACTCGGTATGTAACAGCGGAACAGCATACGTGTGTGGAAATGGGACCATCAACGTGGGTTCTACCAAAGGCAATTTCGTAGTTGGTAAACCTACCGATGTAGTAGAAGAAGCTTACACCGATTTGTCTATCTTCCCCAATCCCACTACCTCGGTATTGTACGTACAATCGGGTGAATTGCCAACGGGCGATGCCTATATTTACAATACCAGCGGCAGCTTGTGTAAAAAGGTGACCTTGCAGGGCGAAGAGATTGCAGAAATCTCGGTAGAAGAATTGCCTGCAGGCGTTTACGTGCTACGCTTAGGAAACAAAGCCCTACGCTTCATCAAACAATAAAAAGGAAGATTTAGCGCTAACGGATAGTCATCAGCGATCCTTCCCACTTCGTGGGTCCTTCCCTTTTGGGAGCGAATGTTGCTTTATAATACGTACTAACGGATAGTCATCAGCGATCCTTCCCACTTCGTGGGCCCCTTCCCTTTTCGGGAGCCAATGTCGCTTTATGACTATCCGTTAGTACGTATTATTGTTGAATCACTCGTATAAAAAAATCCTTGTGAATTTCACAAGGATTTTTTTATATTACGTTACCGAAGGTAACCAGCACCCTTCTGGGTGCCGTGCCGAATGGCACGTTATAAAAAATGGATTAGAACAATATTGATGGCCATCAATATTGTTCTTTTTCGTTCGGAAAATCGCCGCTCTTTACATCCGCTACGTAGTTGCCAACCGCTTCGGTTATCACGCTAAATACATCCGCGTACCTGCGCAAGAATCTAGGAGAGAACCCTTGTGTAATGCCCAACATGTCGTGCATTACCAATACCTGACCATCTACACCGCCGCCAGCACCAATGCCAATAATAGGAATGTTTACGCTCTCTGCTACTTTTTGTGCCAATGCAGCAGGAATTTTTTCCAAAACAATGGCAAAACAGCCAGCTTCTTCTAACAATTTAGCATCGGCAATTAGTTTTTGTGCTTCGCTTTCTTCTTTGGCGCGCACAGCGTAAGTACCATATTTATTAATGGATTGAGGCATCAATCCCAAGTGTCCCATTACAGGAATGCCAGCCGAAAGAATACGTTGTACCGATTCAATGATTTCTTCGCCGCCTTCCATTTTAATACAGTCAGCACCCGTTTCTTTCATGATGCGGATGGCCGACGAAAGCGCTTCTAACGAGTTTCCTTGGTAGGTACCAAAAGGCATATCGCACACAACTAAGGCACGTTTAACGGCTTTGGCAACGCTTTTTGCCATAAAAATCATTTCGTCCAAGGTAATGGGTAGGGTGGTAGTGTTACCGCACATCACATTCGATGCCGAGTCGCCTACCAATAAAACATCCACACCAGCTTGGTCTAAAATAGAGGCCATAGAAAAATCGTATGCTGTTAGCATGCTAATTTTTTCGCCCCTTTGTTTCATTTCCGATAAGCGATGGGTGGTTACCTTACGCATATCGTCACTTTTATGTACAGACATTTTTTTCTTGTTTTAAATTCGCTGCAAAGATAGTAATTTTTGGTGAATTTTGCGAGTAAGCGAGAGCAGAACAAATTTATTTGTTATGCCGAACGTGAGCAAAATCATGAGGGCGAAGCCCGAATAATCGGTGAATTTTGCGAGTAAGCGAGAGTAGAACAAATTTATTTGTTATGCCGAGCGTGAGACACGTACTGATGACCGAAGGGAATAAAATCATGAGGGCGAAGCCCGAATAATCGAAAAAAACGATTAGTCGATTCATCGGAGCTTTGCTTGCAAAGCGACTTTAATTAGATAAGTAGTACGTAATGGACGATACCACTCTTACGCGTTTGATGTGTGGGGTATTGCTGTCGCGATTTTCGATAGAGAATGAACCTTGGCTTGCGCGCTTAATTTTACCCAACTCGCTCTCGGAGTCTTTGGCAAATTTTTCGGCGGTTTCGCGGGCATTTTTGGTAGCCTCTTCTACCATAGATGGTTTTAAATCGTTCAATCCTTCAAATTTGAATTCGGTAGGGTTCTCCCAATTGTC
>JAGCMZ010000020.1 GCA_017646225.1 Paludibacteraceae bacterium
CATCGCCACACAAGGCAAACTTTGCCTCTGCATCGGTATCAATACGATGAGGTATCATGCCTCTTGTTTGGATTCATTCCCTTTTTTACGGGGAAAATGTTTGGCCAACCAACGGGGGGTTATGATGGCACCAATAATCAAGTAGTTATAGTAAGTAAGCATACGCCATACCGATACAATGATAAGCGACACCATGCCCACTGGGATAAATTCACCTAGGTACGATTCAAACATTACTTCGATAAATCCGCTACCACCAGGGGTGGGTGCTATCATCATAACCACCATAACAATGGCTTGACGCAGTGCAATAACCACTTGATCCACAAAGGTTAACGAATCGGAAGCCGTTACAAAGGCCATAATAAGGGCGTTTACAATCAGAAAACGCGACACCCACAACAGCATACTAAGCAGTATATTAGAAATAAAGAAGCCAGCCGATTTATGACGCATTTCTTTAGAGCAAGCCTTGATATCGACAGCCGTTCTAAAGGCTTTTAACTTCCACTTTTTAAGCCATTTAATAGAAAAAATACGACTAATAAGCCACGATATCACTTGGGGTTTTAAGAATATACCAACAAACAAAATAGTAACCCATATCAACTTAGCAAAATAGCCAATGGCAAACAAAGAGGCAATAGAAGCCGAAGCCTCGCCCGCTACTTGAAAGAAAATATCAATGGGGAAAAATAAAAATACCAATGGGAAAAGAAGCACCAACGAAAGTTCGTCTAAAAACAACGACATGATACAAATAGCCGTACTTCTGCCAAACGAGATACCCTCGCGGTTAATAAAAATCATTTCTAAGGTAGAACCGCCTGCAGCCGATGGGGTTACGGCCGAGGTAAACTCGTACAACATCCTAATGCGAAACAAAGCGCCAAAGCCTAATTTTTTATCGGCCAACAAGTACAAACGACCCATGCCCGATAAGTCTCTAATCACAATCAAGGCCACCGATAACAACAAAAACCAAATGGTGGTATTTGTAATGTAATGGCTAAGAGGCACAGGAGAATCGCCCAACTGCGAAAATTCATTGTAAATCATCCAAACAATACCAATCAAGCCAAATAAAACCGGCCACACAATGTGCTTGGTATTTAGGCCTTTTTTTACGGTTTGCTCTGTGGTATCTACTTGCTGTTTTTTACTCATCTTTGTTTTCTGATTATCAACGATTTGTATCTATCTATAACTTCTGGTATCACTTGATTCCAAGTTAGTCCTAAGCTTTGAGCCGCGGTTTTTCCCACCTCTTTTATTAACAAAGGCTGTGACAGGCAGTTCTGCAAGGTTTGCGCAAAATCGGCAGGGGTTGTTTGTGGAGCAACAAATCCTTCTACTGCATGATTAATGCCTTTGGCAGCTGTAGAATCGGCCAACAATATACTAGGCGTATGATGCGCAGCCGCCTCGCGTACCACCAAGCCCAATGTATCGTACAAAGATGGGAACAAAAAAAGATCGGCCGCTGCATAATATTTTTGCAAAGTTGCTCTATCGCTCAATTGTCCTATCCACTCTATACAATCTTGCATGCCGTAGCGTTTTATGGCATGCATTAATTCGGCTGAAGCATTCCCCTTTCCCACATAAAACATCTTAAAGGGAACGCCCTTTTGATACAATAAATGCAAGGCTTCCAAGGTATAAAGTACATTCTTTGCATGAATAATTTGACCAACAAACAACAGGCAAGGAACTGCTACAGGAACACCTAATTCTGCTTTTGCCTGAGCTTTTAAAAGAGGGACATCTACTCCCGATAAGTCAAAATCAATAGCATGAGGCACCACCTCAACCTTGCCCTTATACCCATATTCACGCATTACATCTATCACCCCAGGAGCACCTACCCACACCTCGTCGGCAGCTTCAAACACTTGCATAATATTCTTTACCATATAATTAACAATGGTATCAGAAGGTACAGAAGCCCTAAAATCATCTTTAAATTTAGAATGAAACGTTGTTACAACGGGTATGCCATACTTTTTACGCAACTTTAAGGCAATACGGGCTGCCGTAAACGGAGAATGAGCATGAATAATATCCGATTGAAAACTATAAATAGGTTGCCAAGGCACCATCCATGTAGGCAATCCCCAACGATAAGGGCGTCTTACGGGTATAGGAATGGATAAAATATTCTTAACTTTATAAGGATGAGGATAATCAAATGATGGCACCTTAGCTGTCGCCACCGTTACATCGTGTCCTTCATCGTGCATCAAGCGCGCATAATTCTCTACCACCTGCGACACTCCATCTTGAATTGGCGGAAAACATTCATTAAACAATCCTATTTTCAACTTATCCAAGGTCATTTATTCTATTTTTATACATTTTTTATTCAAAGTCAGTACAAAGATAACATATTTATTAGTTTTAAACCTTTTTTCGCACATTTTTAACAGTACTGTGCAACCATAATTATCGGATATTTTTTTTTGCGATACTTGTAAAAAAAGATGCCCTAGGTACCTACAAAAAAATTATTTTTTCTAAATTTGCAACTTGAAAAACTTTTCTTTAACCACTACAAATATTCACGACAATGAAACAAGACATGATTGTCATTTTGGACTTAGGAAGCCACGAAAATACCGTGCTTGCTAGAGCCATCCGCGCCTTAGGCGTTTACAGTGAAATTTATCCACACGACATTACTGCTGCCGAGTTACAAAAACTACCTAATGTAAAAGGTATTATCATTAACGGTGGCCCAAACCACGTAATAGACGGGGTAGAAATTGACGTTTTACCCGAAATTTACCAAGCAGGATTCCCTGTTATGGCGGCAGGTCACAACAAAGCATTATGCGACGTTAAATTGGCCGAGTTTACCAACGACGAAGAAGCCATTAAAGCAGCCGTTAAAGACTTTGTATTTGATACTTGCGGTGCAGAAGCCAACTGGAACATGACCAACTTTGTTAACGACCAAATTGAATTGATTCGTCAACAAGTAGGCAACCGCAAAGTGCTTTTGGCCCTTTCGGGTGGTGTAGATAGTTCTGTAGTAGCAGCCTTGCTTTTAAAAGCCATTGGCCAAAACTTGGTTTGCGTTCACGTTAACCACGGCTTGATGCGTAAAGGCGA
>JAGCMZ010000136.1 GCA_017646225.1 Paludibacteraceae bacterium
GCTGTTATGCATTCGCGATTAAATTCTTCTGCCAAAGAATCCCTTCCCAAATTACTGTATACCGAGATAGAAAAATTATACAGCGCAGGAATAATGTCGGACGACGATTATTTGTACCTAATAAATAATCAGATTGACAACATCACGGTTACACGCAACAAAATTGGCGTTCCTATTAACACCAACAACGTTGCTTCGGTAAGCAAAGCCATCGAATCGTTACAAAAACTCTACCCTGCTAGTTTGCATGCCATCATTCCTTTTGAGACATGGGATTTTGACAAATGGTTGCTTCCTAACCTAGCCTACAACGAAGAAATTACGTTAAAAGTAAAGAACGAAGAGCTAAACAGCATTTCGGTTACATCGGGCATGGTACAGGCTGGCGAGCGCATTATTGGTAGAGGAGAAATCGTCACCGACAAGGCGTATCAAATTTTAGAGTCGCTAAAACAAGAAAACGACACACGTCAAGAAGGCAGTTTGGACGATCAACTAACCACCATTATTGGACAAGCCTTGTTGATTACGTGTTTTATGCTACTTCTTTACTTGTACTTGCGACTTTTCCGTAAAAAATACTACGCCAGCAAACGTGTCATTACGTTGTTGCTTGGCATGATTATTGGCATGGTGCTCATTACATCGGGAGTGGTGCATTATGGAAATCCTGCGATGATTTACATCATTCCTTACGCACTCATACCCATTATTACCAGTATTTTCTTTGATACTCGAACAGGATTGTACACGCACTATATTACCATTTTCTTGGCATCATTCCTTGCTCCGCTGCCTTTTGAATTTATACTGTTGCAAGCAGCCGTTGGTATGGTGGCAATTACCACATTGCGCGACATTTCGCAACGTTCACAACTGGTAAATGCGGCATTGGCCATTGTTATTACCTACAGCCTTATTTACTTGGGATACGGTTTAACCATGGATGGCAGTCTTTTGCGCATGAACGGTTGGATGTTTGCCTTCTTCTTCTTGAATGGCATCTTGCTGCTATTGGTATATCCCTTTGTGTTTGTTATTGAACAATCGTTTGGATTTATTTCTAATATGCGCCTTATCGAACTAAGCGATGTAAACAGTCCATTGATGCGCAAACTATCGGAAGATGCCCCTGGCACTTTTCAACACTCCATGCAAGTGGCAAATTTGGCGAGCGAAATTGCCAATAAGATTGATGCAAATCCAATGCTAGCACGTACAGGAGCCTTGTATCATGACATCGGCAAAATACAAAACCCTGCATTTTTTGTAGAGAACCAAGCCAAGGGCAACAATCCTCACCAATATTTAACACCCGAGGCCAGCGCACATATCATCAAACAACATGTGTCGGACGGAATACTGATGGCCAAAGAAGCGGGATTGCCTCGTAGCATCGTCGAATTTATTGAAACGCATCATGGTAGGAACATGACCCGTTACTTTTACAACGAGTGGTGCAACAAACATCCCGAAGAAGAACCTAACGAAGAACTGTTTACCTACCAAGGTCCTAACCCATATACCAAAGAATTGGCCATTGTGATGATTTGCGATACAGTAGAAGCCGCATCGCGCAGTTTGAACGAATACACCGACGAAAGCATTGGCAACCTGGTAGAGAAATTGGTTAATGGAATTGTAGTAGGACATTATTTAGACAAAGCTCCCATTACATTGCGCGAGATTAACGAAGCAAAAGAAATTTTAAAAGAGAAATTAGCCAACATTTACCATACACGCATTGCTTATCCAGAACTTAAAAAAGACACTCAAGAAGAACATAAAAGCAAATGAAAAAACTAGTTTTATCCATATTAATATTGGGAATGCTTACTCCCGTTATGGCAAAAGGTTATATAAAACCCATTGATGACTTTAACAAGTACCAGATAGTACACGAACGAACCACCCTACCCAGTTCTTTCGATTCACGTAACGAAGGGTGGACACTGGATCCTCGTGACCAAATGATTGACGGCACATGTTGGGCCTTTTCTTGTGTAAGTGCTTGGCAAATTTTATGCCATAAAAACAACTTAACAACGGGATATTTATCTCCTCAGCTTTTGAGCAACTGTCACGAAGGTTTTTTAATAGAACACATGACTGGTGGTGGCAATACACGTGTTGCAAACTCGATGCTAGCGCGTTTGGAAGGCGTTGTAACCGAAGAGGCTGTTCCGTATAATCACAAGGATTTAAACTGCCCCAATTACGATAAAAAGGATACTCCAACCTACATTTTAGGATGGAACTATTTGCCAGAGAACGACGCCATTGCCATTAAAGAGAACATTATGGAATACGGAGCAGTTTCAGCAAATATCTATTTTAGCTATAGTTCACTGAACACAACCACGGGTATCTATCAATACAACGGAGAAGAAGGTCCCAATCATGCTGTTACCCTTATTGGATGGGACGACAACAAACAAGCGTGGTTGGCACAAAACTCTTGGGGAGAAAATTCTTTCTACGGAGATTATTTATGGATTTCTTATGACGATGCTTTGGTAAGCGTCGATTGCACATCGTACACCAACCTAACCCCTGTTAGTTCCATTGACAAGGTATATCACCACACCACCACAGGAACATTGGCTGGTTACGGTATTGATACACATATTGTAAGTGACGGGATTGTAGAATTCAACTTTGGGGAAGGAGAGCAATTGGTAGCTATTGGCACAGGTGTACCTGCTGCAAATACACGCCTTACCTTTTCGGTTATTGACTTAGACAAGCATGCTTTCTTGTATGTTTCAGACCCTGTTACCGTTACCTACTCTTCGTTTTACAAACACGAATTACCAACGCCTTTAACCGTATCGGGCAATATCCACATTGCTGTTACCTACTATTCAGAAACAGGAAAATACGTTATTCCCATTGAGGGAAACATTCCAAACTACAGCGAAGTTGAACTAAAAAAAGGATGTCAATGGATAGACTTTTACGAAAGTGGAGAATGGATTCCAATGGGAACCGACCTTGACCCTTACAACTTAGGCATTTACGCCTATACCAAAGAGAAAACAACCAATTTGAACGAAACGAGCGACACCAATAAACGTGCATTTAACGGCACGCAGATTGCTGACGATATTTGGGAAAGCGCACGTTGCATTCACGTGTACGGCATAGACGGCAAATTATACAAAACCCTATCGGAATCTGATAGCACATTGCCTTCTCTTGTAACAGGAGTGTATCTTTTGGTGGTTGAAAAGCAAGATGGAAGCGCTTACACCGAGAAAATATGGATACAGTAAAGCAAGAGTTCGTCTATTTTTATTACTTTTGCCCACACCTTTAACTATACAATTATGAATATTCTTGAACACGTTGGCCGATATGCCGAACTAATGGCAGAGGTTTTTAAGAAACCTCAACGTTGGCGTCTGCTTGGCAAACAATACATTAAAGAA
>JAGCMZ010000137.1 GCA_017646225.1 Paludibacteraceae bacterium
CCGATAGACAAGAGATTCCATACGAAAGTATTCCCAATTTTCCTGTTTCGACTGTAGAGGGACATTCCGGTAAATTGATTGTGGGTATGTTGGGTTCTACCCAAGTGCTGGCGATGCAAGGTCGTTTCCATTATTATGAGGGTTACAGCATGAAAGAGGTTACCTTTCCCGTGCGTGTAATGAAAGCCTTGGGTGTAGAAACATTGTTGGTTTCTAATGCAGCAGGCGGTATGAATCCATCGTTCCAGATAGGTGATTTGATGATAATTACCGACCACATCAATACCTTCCCAGAACATCCTTTGCGCGGCAAGAACGAACCATCTTTGGGAACTCGTTTCCCCGATATGAGTAAGGCATATCCCGTTGAGTTGCGCAATAAAGCCAAACAAATTGCCCAAGATAACGGCATTAAAGTGGTAGAAGGAGTCTATGTAGGAACCTCTGGACCTACTTTTGAAACCCCTGCTGAATACAACTACTTTAGGGTGATAGGTGGTGATGCCGTGGGCATGTCAACCGTTCCAGAGGTAATCGTGGCGGTGCATGCAGGCATTCAAGTATTTGCTATGTCTATTATTACCGATTTGGGTGTACCAGGGCAAGTTGTTGAAGTTTCGCACGAAGAAGTTCAACAAATTGCCAATCTGGCACAACCCAAAATGACCCTTATCATGAAAGAATTGATTGCTCAATTATAAGGCTCATTATCCCGCCCAATTCTCTCTATCAAGGTTTCGATACGTAATCGCTTCCGATAAATGTTTAGGCAGAACTGTTTCTGAACCGTCAAGGTCGGCAATGGTTCTGCTTACTTTTAATATGCGGTCGTAAGCCCGAGCCGAAAGTTTGAGCAGATTTACAGCCTTTTGTAGTAAATTTTTGCAAGTATCGTCCAGTATGACGTATTGATTGAGCAATCGGGTGTTCATTTGCGCATTGCAATAAATACCGGGTTCGTTTTTGTATCTTTCTTGCTGAATTTCTCTGGCACGAATAACACGTTGTCGAATAACGGCACTCTTTTCGCCCTGCTGCTTCATGCTGAGGTCTTCAAATGGAACCGGAATAATTTCAATTTGGATATCGATGCGATCCAATAACGGACCCGATATTTTGTTGAGGTATTTTTGCACTGCTCCGGGTGCGCAAACACAATCTTTTTCGGGGTGATTGTAATAACCACATGGGCAAGGATTCATCGATGCCACCAGCATAAAACTAGCGGGGTATTCTGTTGTTAAAGAAGAGCGTGCTATGCTTATCTTTCTATCTTCCAGTGGTTGGCGCATTACTTCCAATACGGAACGTTTAAATTCGGGCAATTCGTCTAAAAAGAGGACACCATTGTGGGCTAGCGAAATCTCGCCCGGCTGTGGATACGAACCACCACCTACCAATGCGACGTCCGATATCGTATGGTGCGGACTCCTAAAAGGTCGTTGGTACATCAATGAACATCCCTTGTTTAAGTGCCCCGAAACCGAATGGATTTTAGTGGTTTCCAGTGCCTCTGATAGCGATAAAGGCGGTAGTATAGAAGGGATGCGTTTGGCAATCATGGATTTTCCTGCCCCAGGAGGTCCTATCATGATGATATTATGCCCACCTGCGGCAGCTACTTCCATGGCTCTTTTTACATTTTCTTGCCCTTTTACTTCTGCAAAATCAAGGTCGATGTAATGGCATCGATCCGAGAATTCTTTTTGAGTATCGATGTGAACGGGCGATAGGTTGTTTTTGCCATTTAAAAAATCAACTACTTCTACCATATTACTAGCACCGATTACATCTAGGTTGTCTACTACAGCAGCTTCGTTGGCATTGGCAAGCGGTACAATGATGCCCTTAAAACCATCCTCTCGGGCTCTGATGGCAATGGGTAAAACTCCTTTTACAGGCAGTAAAGTGCCGTCAAGCGATAATTCGCCCATGATGATGTATTGGCTAAGTTTTTCATCGCTAATTTGATTGTTAGCTGCCATAATGGCCATGGCAAGAGGCAGGTCGTACGAAGCGCCTTCCTTTCGAATGTCGGCAGGAGCCATGTTGATAATAACCTGTTGTTTGGGGAATTTGTACCCGTTGTAGGTAAATGCAGATAGCATGCGTTCATGGCTTTCTCTAACTGCGCTATCGGGTAATCCAACTAAAAAGAAGCGTATCCCAAGCGATACATTTACCTCAATGGTAATGGTGGTAGCATCGATGCCTTGCACCGCTGCCCCGTAAGATTTTACTAGCATAAAAAGAATAAAAATTAAGATGAAAAAACGGAATTGACACGTGTCAATTCCGATGTGTTATAGGATGGCTGTTAAGCCTCGTGTTTCAATTTAGCAATGATGGTTTCGTTACCAACGGTTCTTTCGCCCATTTCTACCAATATTTCAGTATCAAGTGGCAAATATAGGTCTACACGCGAACCAAATTTAATGTATCCTAATTGTTCATTGATGCTGCAATCCTGACCTTCTTTGGCATAAGTTACAATACGACGGGCCAATGCACCTGCAATTTGTCTAACCAAAATGGTTTGCTTGTTAGGCGCTTCAATTAGCACCGTTGAACGTTCGTTCTCTGTGCTTGATTTAGGCAAATAGGCAGCCATGTATCGGCCGTTTTGGTGCGATACGTGTTTTACCTTTCCCGAGATAGGGAACCAGTTGGCATGCACATCAAATACTGACATAAAGATAGACACTTGCAAGCGTTTCTCTTTCAAGAATTCATTCTCGATGGTAGGTTCTATTACCACAATTTTTCCGTCAGCGGGAGCTACGATGTAGTTCTCGTCTGCAATCACAATGCGGTTGGGAATGCGGAAGAAATACGTAAAGAAAATAAAGAAACCAAGTGATATGGTACCTACAATAGCAGAAATAATGATCGAACTAGCTAAATAGTACAAAAGACTATTCATGATAATTAGCCCAAATAATAAAATAAGCAGCCATGTGCGACCTTCTTTATGGATTTTAATCATAGCAGATGAAGTATTTCAAGGTAAATATATATAACTGGGATGCAAAATAGTAAACTGTCAAAACGATCTAGTATGCCACCATGTCCAGGTAAAATATTACCGGAATCTTTAATGCCAGCGGCACGTTTTAGGTGCGATTCAGCTAGGTCGCCGTATGTGCCAAACACAATAATAAGGATGGCAAATACCAACCATTGCCACCAGGTTGTATCGGTAGCGATAGGCCATACCGTAGTAAATAAGTGCCATAGCAGCATAGCTCCACCAATGGCAAACGCACAACCACCAAAGAATCCTTCCCACGATTTCTTGGGTGAGATGCGTTCAAATAATCTATGTTTTCCTAGGGTACATCCTACTAAATAAGCACCAGAATCGGACAACCAAATTAAAATAAAGATAGCAAATACCCAATAAATTTGGCCAGGAACTGCAATTAAGTTCATCATTCCGAAGGGCAAAGCAACCATAATTTGCCCTAAAACAGCAAAGGCAAGGTTGTGTATAGGTTGCTCTTTTTTGCGGTATAATTCAAAAATAAACAACCCCGTGATGCATAAGATGTATAGTGCCATGCCAATTACGGTCATGATGGAATCGCCAGTTGCGACGGCGCCCAATAGGCAATACAATATTAATCCACAAAAAGCAAGGTAAGGAGCAGAAACTTGTACGTTGAATCCTTTGTTTACCAAACCATAAAATTCATACAACCCCAAACACATCACAAACGCAAACAAACTTGTTAAGGAATTGTAGTCTGTTTGAAAATAAATAGCTGCAAGCAAAATGCCTACAAAGATGATGCCTGTAATGGTTCGTTGTATAAAATTTTTCATGGGGACTTAGTTAATTTCCGTTGTTTCTTGGTTCGTTTCTTCTGGCGATGGAACGTCCTCTTTGTTTTCGTTGTTTTTGTTCTCGTTCATCAATTCGTCCATTCTACTTACCCATGGGCGTTTGCCAAAAATACGTTCTACGTCTTCGGTAAAAATCACCTCGTTTTCAACCAATAAATTGGCCAATTCTTGGTGTTTTTCGCGGTTGCTCGAAATAATGGACTTAGCACGTTCGTATTGTTCTGATACGATGCTTTGCATTTCTTTGTCAATGATTTCGGCTGTTTTGTCGCTATAGGGCTTGGTAAACGAGTAATCAGCTTGTGTTGAGTCGTAGAAACTGATGTTTTTCAATTTGTCGCTCATGCCGTAGTACACAACCATAGCGTATGCCATTTTGGTAGCGCGTTCCAAGTCATTCAGTGCTCCGGTCGACACCTTGCCAAAGCAAATTTCTTCGGCAGCTCTACCACCCAAAAGCGAACACATTTCGTCCAACATTTGTTCTTTGGTGGTAAGTTGTCTTTCTTCTGGCAAGTACCATGCTGCACCCAATGCTTTGCCACGAGGAACAATGGTTACTTTTACCAATGGGTTGGCAAATTCCAATAGCCAACTAACCGATGCATGTCCTGCTTCGTGGGTGGCAATGGATTTTTTCTCCGACAAGGTAGTGATTTTTGTTTTCTTTTCCAAACCACCAATAATGCGGTCTACTGCGTCTAAAAAGTCTTGCTTTTCTACTGCCTTTTTATTTTTTCTGGCTGCAATTAAAGCCGCTTCGTTACATACGTTGGCAATGTCGGCGCCCGAGAATCCAGGTGTTTGCTTGGCTAAAAAGTCAATATTTAATTCTTCTGCCGTTTTTAAAGGGCGCAAGTGGACTTTAAAAATTTCGTTACGTTCGTGTACATCTGGTAGGTCTACGCTAATTTGTCTATCAAAACGACCAGCACGCAACAAGGCTTTATCTAGAATGTCTGCTCGGTTAGTCGCAGCCAAAATAATAACCCCACTATTTGAACCAAAACCATCCATTTCTGTAAGCAATTGGTTCAGTGTATTCTCACGTTCATCGTTCGAGTTGAATGATGGGTTTTTACCCCTTGCACGACCAATGGCATCAATCTCGTCAATAAAAATGATACATGGCGATTTTTCTTTGGCTTGACGGAATAAATCGCGTACACGCGAGGCACCTACACCTACAAACATTTCTACAAAGTCAGAACCCGACATCGAGAAAAATGGAACATTTGCTTCGCCTGCTACTGCTTTTGCAAGCAAGGTTTTACCTGTTCCGGGAGGGCCTACCAATAGTGCTCCTTTTGGAATCTTACCACCTAAATCGGTATAGCGTTTGGGGTTTTTAAGGAAAGCAACAATTTCTTCTACTTCTTGTTTAGCACCTTCCAAACCGGCTACGTCTTTAAAAGTTACTTTATGTGCAGACGTTTCTTTGTCAAACAATTGTGCTTTGGATTTGCCTACATTAAAGATACCTCCTTGTGCACCGCCGCCCATGCGTCGCATCATAAACATCCAAAGCAATATAAGGAATAAGAAAGGGCCAAACGACCACAAAATAGAGTCAATATAATCCTTGCGTTCCTCGTATTTTACTTCTATGTTGGTTTTGGTCGATATGAATTCGTCGAATCGATCGCTCGATGGGATGCTGACAGTAAGTTGAGGTCCTTTTGTGTGGTTGGCAGCTTCGGCAGCACCAAAAATTTCAATAAGAGCGGTGGTGTCATTCCCTTGAATAAATACTTCCGCTTTCTCTTTGTTGATGATGGTTATTTTATCAACATATCCCTTCTCTACGTATTGTTGAAACTGAGAGTAGGGTATGTCTTTCATAGGAGTCTCATCTCCCATAAAGTGCAAGGCAATCAGTATAATGACAATGCCACCATACAACCAATACCAATTGAATTTCATTTTTGGTAAATTGGGTTGCTCTTGCGGTTGTTTTTTTTCTTTATTTTCTGTATTGCTCATGCTAAATCTTCAATTTCTGTAAGTTGCGCATCTTCCCATAGGTGCTCAAGATCGTAAAATGCGCGTGGTTCACGTTGCATAATGTGTACCATTACGTCAGCATAGTCGGCTACAATCCATTCGCAATTTTCAAATCCTTCCATGGCCATTGGTTTTTCACCAATGTGTTCGCGAACATACTCTCTTAGGTTGGTTGCGATGGCATTTACGTGTGTGTTTGAGTTGCCTTCGCAAATAATCATATAGTTGCAAATGGTATTGCCAATTTTGGTTAAATCAGCTACCACTATTTTTAATCCTTTATTGTCTTGAATACCATCAATGATGGTGTTTACTAATTCTTTTTCAAATTTCATTTTGCTCTACAATTTTTGCAAAGATACTATTTTTTGCTACATTCTCAAAAGCAGTTGCAACAATCTCGTGGCTGCTAAGTGCGATGGGTTCTCCTTTATCGCCCGATTCGCAGATGCCTTGTACAATGGGGATTTGTCCTAGTAGCGTTAACCCTCTTTCTTCTGCCAAACGTTTTACTCCTTCTTTACCAAATATATAGTATTTATTTTCAGGAAGTTCTACTGGAGTAAACCAAGCCATGTTTTCAACCAATCCTAAAATAGGGACGTTTACTTTGTCGTTTTGGAACATGTCAATGCCTTTAATAGCATCGGCCAATGCCACGGCTTGTGGGGTACTCACCACAACAGCGCCGTCCAATTGCAAACTGCCTACAATGGTTAAGTGAATATCGCTGGTGCCAGGAGGCAAGTCAATCAAGAAAAAGTCCAATTCGCCCCATGCGGCATCGTTAATAAGTTGTTTAATGGCATTGCTGGCCATAGCCCCTCGCCATACAATGGCACTTTCTGGGTTGACAAAAAATCCGATGGATAAAATCTTAACACCATACTTTTCGATGGGAACAATTTTTCCTTCGTCGTCGGCAACGGGTCTTTCGTCTTCTATGCCAAACATTTTAGGGATAGATGGACCGTAAATATCGGCATCCAAAAGGCCTACTTTATAACCCAATTTAGCCAAAGCTACCGCTAGGTTGGCCGAAACGGTCGATTTTCCTACACCTCCTTTGCCCGATGAAATGGCAATTTTGCATTTAACGTCTTCCAAAGGTTGTTTGGTAGCAATGGGTTCGGATTTTACTTGTATAATGTCTACGTGTCCTTTGATGTCAACATCGGGGCTAATGTAGGTTAAGATAGCTTGTTCCGATGCTTTTACCAACGATTTTCCAAAAGGATCGTTGGGGCGAAGTAGCAACGAGAACCAAACGCTGTTGCCGTCAATACGTATGTTGTCGGCCACCATGTTAAGGCTTACAATATTTCCCTCTTTGCCAGGGTATTTTACGTGCGAGAGGGCTTCTAATATCAAGTTAGGATAAAGTGTCATGCTTCTTCATTTGGTGTAGCAGCACTGCGTTTGCTACGGTTAAAACTTCTGTAAGTATCTTCTTCAATATCTTCGATGGGCTCTGTCCACTCCGTTTTAGGTGTCAACTGAAATTGAATGTATTTGATGGTAAGCCCTCTTTCCAACCATTGTTTTTCGTAATAGGTTTTGATCGATAAAATTTCGTTCACCCAGTTGGAATGGTATAAATCGTCCGTCTGAAAAACAACAGGATACTGGTTGTCTCTAACCATGTACGTTGTGTATGTAAACAAGAAAGGACTGTCCGTTTTTAGGTGAATAAGACCGCCTGGAACCATGATGTTTTGGTAGCGTTTCATGAACCAAGTTGAGGTGAGTCGCTTGGTGGCCTTTTTCATTTGTGGATCGGGAAAGGTAATCCAAATTTCGGCAACTTCTCCAGCTGCAAAGAAATATTCAATCAGCTCAATGTTGGTGCGCAAAAATGCTACGTTGTTCAATCCTTCTTCTAGCGACATCTTGGCACCTGTCCACATACGTGCTCCCTTAATGTCCACCCCAATAAAGTTTTTATTGGGGAATAAACGTGCTAATTCTACGGTATATTCGCCTTTGCCGCAACCCAATTCCAATACAATTGGATTGTCGTTCTTAAAAAACTCGCTCCATTTTCCTTTTTGCGGAAAACTTCCTTCTTCTTTTAATTTGCCAAATGGATATTGGAATACATGGTTGTACGTTTCCATATCGGCAAATTTGGCCAATTTATTTTTCGACATTTGTGTTTGCTTTAGTAGGTTCTACGGTTAATCCTATACGACTGATTCCTTGCAAAAGACTGTCTCGCATGCCATGGGCAATGTCGAAAGTGTATGTTCCTAGCTTAGGGAATCGTATGTTGCGCATGTATAGTAAAGGCATATCGTGTTCGCTAATAATCGATTTGTTTATCCATTTCCCTTGGTTGTCAGCAAGATAACAAGCTAATGTATCAATTGCTACCGTGCTATCGGGTGCCATAGAGTGTGTAAACAACCAGATATTTTGATACGGATACGAGTCGGTGTTTCTGATGTGCAGAATCACGTCATACCTGCCAATGGTATCCTCCATTACAACCTCAAACTGGGCAGGTTGATTCATATCCCATGCAGTAGGCGAGATGGATTGGTATTGTTCGTATGCGGTATTGCTGTGACAGGCACATAACCAAAGTAGAAGAACCAACCATCCCCACGATTTATGCTGGGTTATTGTCGTTTTGATTTCTATCATGGTTTCTATATCTGTTTTTTCTTTTGTTCTTTTTCTTTTTACGCTTGTTCTGCGAATCGAAACGTGTAAGGCTACCTTCGCCTACCGATGTAGCAAAATCAATAACAGGTGCCGTCTGTCTTGTGTTTTCGTCTAATAAATCGTCAGGTTTCTTGCCCTGTTTGTTCATTTCTATCACTTCTTTGGCCCTGTCTAACGATATTTCAACTAGATTTTGGGGCATGTTAGGTGCTGTAGAATAGGTCATTTTTCTTGCAAATGCATCCAACTTAAAGAAATAGTATGTTTCGTTGGTTGTTTCTAATTGAACCGATTTGTCTGGAAATTCTTTGATAGCCTCAATGTAATTGTCCAATTCATAGTTTAGGCAACATTTTAGTTTGGCACATTGTCCAGCCAGTTTTTGAGGATTCATCGATAAGTCTTGAATGCGGGCTGCATTGGTGCCCACCGACGAAAATTTGCTTAAGAAAGTAGAACAACACAACTCTCTACCACAAGGACCTGTGCCACCAATGCGACCTGCCTCTTGGCGAGCACCAATCTGCTTCATTTCAATGCGCACTTGGAATACCTCTGCCAACACCTTAATCAACTGTCTAAAGTCCACGCGTTCGTCGGCAATGTAGTAGAAAATAGCCTTGTTTCCGTCGCCTTGGTACTCCACATCGCCAATTTTCATATCCAAGTTAAGGTCTTTGGCAATTTTACGGGTGCGTAGCATGGCATCGTGTTCTTTTGCCTTTGACTCTTCCCATTTTTCGATATCAGCAGGACGCGCCTTGCGGTAAACACGTCTTACCTCGTTTTTTTGTGGGTCGTATCCATTTTTGCGCATTTGTAAGGCAACTAAATAACCTTGCATGGTTACGGTACCAATGTCATGACCTGGATTTGATTCTACGGCAACAATGTCGCCTTTCTCCAAATCAATGTTATTCGAGTTGAGGTAGTAACCTTTGCGGGTATTTTTGAATTGAACTTCGACATATTGGCAGCTTTCCTTATTGATTTCTATGTCGGCAAGCCAGTCGTGTATACTTAACATCTGACCAGAACTTTTTTTGCATCCGGCAGCTGTTAATCTTCTGTTTCCTGTATCTAATGTGTAATCCATTGGTTATTTTATTTTTGTCATCAACAAAAGACCTGTGTCAAATAACACAATCTTTCCATTGCCGTTCTGTTCAATGTCAGTTACAGCTTTGGCAAAGGTCTCCATGATAAATTCAATATTGTCAGTGCTCAAAAAACGAGCAAATTTGGGTGCAAAATCTTGTTCGTGTACTTCTAAATAGTTTAGTTCCCTTTTCCCAAAATGCATAATAAAACACTCGCGTGTAATGTGTTGTGCATACTGAAGAAAGTTCTTCATTTCTTCGCGTCCCATTTCGTGCAATTGCTCTGCCCATTGTTTTACGCCTAGTACATCGTGTCTTACCACCATGAGCATCAAGTTGCGATACAAATCAAAGTAGGTTTTGCTTTCACCTGCTTGCTGTTGCATCAACATCGCTTTGATGTAGTTCCCATTGGCAACGCGAGCAATCTCTTCTCCTACAATGGGTTGTAGGTCTTCCGTTGCAATGCCAGGGACATGAATCATTTGCGTACGCGACGATATGGTTGTCAACAATTGTTCGGGTTGTTCGCTAACCAATATAAAGTACGTTTTTTCGGGTGGTTCCTCTAACAATTTGAGCAGTTTGTTGGCGCAGATGGTATTCATCTTTTCGGGTAGCCATATTATCATTGCCTTAAACTCACCCTGAAAACTTTTGTAATTCAGTTTACGCAATATTTCTTCACTCTCGCGGCTGTATATTTGCCCTTGTTTTCCATCTCCAATTTTATCCATCCATTGTTGGTACGAGAAATAGGGCGATTGTGTAATCATTTCCCGCCAATCTTCCAAAAAATCGTCGCAGATGGGTTCGGTAG
>JAGCMZ010000138.1 GCA_017646225.1 Paludibacteraceae bacterium
ACCTTACTATCTGCCTGGAGATGGCAAGAAAAAATAGGCAAGTAACATGAAACCATACGTATTTAATACCGCCGAGATAACCCAAGCTTGCATTGCTTGGATTAGGCATTGGATGCAACACAACGGCAACGACAACACCAAAGTAATTATTGGCATAAGCGGTGGCAAAGATTCTACCGTGGTAGCTGCATTGTGCGCCAAAGCCTTGGGCAAAGAACGCGTTTTAGGAGTAATGATGCCCAATAAAGTTCAACCCGACATTGCCGACTCGGAGCATATTATTAAGCATTTAGGCATTCCTGCCATTACGGTAAACATTCACGAAGCCTATCAAGGCATTACAAGTGCCATTACTCAAGCGCTTCCCCAAAACCAGTTAAATGGTCCTTACCTTACCAACACCCCTGCCCGACTACGCATGACCACCCTATACGGCGTATGCGCCCTTGTGGGAAACGCCCGTGTGGTAAACACCTGCAACCGCAGCGAAGACGTGCAAGGCTATTCTACCCACTACGGTGATAGTGCAGGCGATTTTGCACCCGTTGCCAAACTTACTACAGAAGAAGTGGTTGCCATAGGCGATTACCTAGAACTTCCCTACGAATTAACGCACAAAGCCCCATCGGACGGTATGTGTGGCAAAACAGACGAAGACAACCTAGGTTGGACCTATCACGAAATCAATCAAATTATAAGACAAAACGAAGTAGGCGAACACTACGATGCCATTGTAAAAAGATACCTGGCCATGCAATTCAAATTGCGTGCCGTACAATTGCCCGCCTTCAAACCCGAACTACCCGACTACTTTGCCGAAACCTACGGAATTTAAGTCGCTTGTCACTCGTTTAATCGTTTAATTGTTTAATCGACGATTCAACGATTCAACGTGAGCGAAGCGAACAAATCAACGATTAGTCGATTCACCGATTAGTCATAAAATGTAACCCTTTTGAAACAGACGGACACATAACCAGCGTTATTTGCCCGTTTTTTTTGGTGCTTACTGTTTTTTAATGTAATTTTGCACATATTTTAAAAAAATGTGCAAAAATGATAGAGCAAAATCTTATCAAGTTGTTTGAACACAGTTTTAAGAACAACTGGGAATTACCCGCCTACACCAACTACTATCGTCAAGTAACCCTTACCTACGGCGATTCTGCGAAACAAATTGCTAAATTGCACTTACTCTTTGAGCAAGCCAACATCAAGCCCGGTGACAAAATAGCCCTTATTGGTCGTAATACCCCCAACTGGACCATTACTTACGTTGCTGTAGTTACTTACGGCGCAGTTATTGTTCCTATTTTGCAAGACTTTAATGCAAACGACGTACACCACATTGTAAACCACTCCGATTCCGTTCTTTTGTTCTGTAGCGATAAAATTTGGGACAAATTGGACGAAGATAAAATGGAGAAACTGATGGCAGTTATCTCGTTGAACGATTTTACTTGCATGTATCAAAACGAAGAAAATACCATGCAAAGCATGCTTACCAACCTCAACGATGAGTTTGCTGCACGCTATCCCAACGGATACGGTCCTGATGACATCCAATATACCGAACGCGACAACTCCGAATTGGCCATGATTAGCTACACATCGGGTACAACCGGATTTAGCAAAGGCGTTATGCTTACCGCCAACTCGTTGGCAGGCAACATTACCTATGGTATCAAAACCAAGTTGCTAGAACGTGGCAACCGCGTGCTTAACTTCTTGCCATTGGCACACGCTTACGGCATGGCATTCGACTTTTTAACCGCCACCTGTTGCGGCGCTCACATCTATTTATTGAACAAAATTCCTAGTCCCAAAGTACTTATCAAAGCATTTGGCGAAATAAAACCCAATGTTATTTTTACCGTACCTTTGATTCTAGAAAAACTATACCGCAAACAAATTCAACCCAAAATTACCAAAAAAGGCATGCGTTTTGCCTTGCATGTTCCTATTTTGGACGATACCATTTACGGAAAAATCAACAAAACCCTTACACAAGCTTTTGGTAACGAATTCAAAGAAATCATCATTGGTGGTGCTCCGCTTAACCGCGAGGTAGAAATGTTCTTGCACCGCATTGGTTTCCGCTACACCGTAGGTTATGGTATGACCGAGTGTGGTCCACTTATCAGCCACTCGTTCTGCAAAGACTTTGTGCCTACATCGGCAGGTAAAGTTTTGGATACCATGGAGGTAAGAATTGAATCGACCGACCCAGAAAACATTCCTGGCGAAATTTTGGTACGCGGCGAGAACGTGATGAGCGGTTACTACAAAAACGTAGAAGCTACCCAACAAACCTTTACCGAAGACGGTTGGATGCGTACTGGCGACATGGGCACCCTAGATGCTAACGGCAACATCTTCATTAAAGGACGTAGCAAAACCATGATTTTGAGTGCCAATGGCCAAAACATCTACCCAGAAGAAATTGAGGCAAAACTAAACAACTTGCCTTTTGTAATGGAAAGTTTGGTAATTGACAAAGATGGTAAATTGTACGGTTTGGTATATCCCGACTACGAAGCAGTAGACGCTGCTGGCATCAATACTACCGAACTAGAAGCCGCTATGGAAGACAACCGCAAAGAGTTGAACAGTCAAGTAGCTGCTTACGAAGGATTGACCAAAATCATTCTTCACCCCAACGAATTTGAAAAAACACCTAAGAAAAGTATTAAACGTTTCTTGTACAACAACTTACTTGTATAATATTATCCTCCATGATACAACGCATTCAAAGCATCTATTTGTTTATTGTAACCATTTTATCGGTTGTTATTTGCTTCTATCCCTATGCATCGATTAATGGAAATCCATTAACCTATTGCACTTCGATTATTTACGGAGGCCTATCGACCGTTATTCCATTGGTTACCCTTACCACCATTTTTTTGTTCAGAAAACGCATTTTGCAATTGCGCCTATGCAGTTTTGCTTGCATTTTGATGCTATTCCAAGCCATTTACATGGTGGCTAGTTTCTTTATTGCAGGCAAAGGAATGCCCGAAGGAACTTGTTCGTTATTCTTTCCTGTCATCGTTCCTATCATCAATATCATCCTTACCTACTTGGCGATTCGCGGCATTGGCAAGGACGAAGCCATGGTACGCGCTGCCGATAGATTGAGATAATTAGTCGCTGTGCGACGACTAATCGACTAATCGAAAAAATAAAAAAATATCGATTAGTCGATTTGTCATTTTACCGATTCGTCAAAATTTATTATCTTTGCATCTCGTTAGAAAAAAAGCAGTTATGAATAAGAAATTTACCGAATATGGTGGTCTAAACCTATCGGCTACCTGCAAAGATGTACAAGCCGCATGGGACAAAAACGACGTTTTTAAACAAAGCATCGAAACACGCGAAGGATGCCCTACATTTGTGTTTTACGAAGGTCCTCCTTCTGCTAACGGTATGCCTGGCATTCACCACGTAATGGCACGTTCTATTAAAGACTTGTTTTTGCGCTACAAAACCATGAAAGGTTTTAAAGTAAACCGCAAAGCCGGTTGGGATACCCATGGTTTGCCTGTAGAATTGGGCGTAGAAAAAGCATTGGGCATTACCAAAGAAGACATTGGCAAAACCATATCGGTAGAAGAATACAACGCAACCTGCCGCAAAGAGGTAATGAAATACACCAAAGAATGGGAAGGTTTGACCCAAAAAATGGGTTACTGGATTGACATGGAAAATCCATACATTACCTACGAA
>JAGCMZ010000139.1 GCA_017646225.1 Paludibacteraceae bacterium
GATATTGAACACATCGGTGTTAAAGCATCGCAATTCTCGTTTGCTCGTTTGCACAAAGCCGACCCAATTTTGGGTGTAGACATGGCTTCTACTGGCGAGGTTGGTTGCATTGGCGAAGATTTTAACGAAGCCTTGTTAAGCTCGTTGATTGCTGTAGGTTGCACCATTCCAGAAAAGAACGTTATGGTATCGTCGGGCGATAGCAAATCGAAAGTAGACTTACTAGAACCTTGCAAAGAGTTAAAAGCCAAAGGTTATCAAATTTTTGCTACAGAAGGTACGCAAAAATTCTTGGCCGATAATGGGGTAGAGGCTACTGTAGTAGGTTGGCCAGACGATAACAACAGCGAACTAAAAATTACCGACATGATGGCTGGTAAGAAATTTGATTTGGTAATCAATATTCCTAAAAACCATACCCGTCGCGAACTTACCAACGGTTATAAGATTCGTCGTGCTGCTATCGACCACAATATTCCATTGTTAACCAACGCTCGTTTGGCATCGGCCTTTATTCACGCATTCTGCACCATTAAAGAAACCGAAATTCCAATCAAAGATTGGGCTTCTTACAAAATGAATGAAGCATAATATTATATATAATGTATGCAAAAAGGAGGGAAGCGATGCTTTCCTCTTTTTTTGTATATTTTCTGCATATATGTGGTTTGCTCTTTTGCAGTGAGTGTTAAAAGGGGGTATTTTTAAGGATTTCTTTACTTTTTTTATCCGAAAACGTTTGAAATAGAAAAAATATTGTATATTTGTACTAATTAAAAACCATTAAAAGTCACCCTTATGAAAAAATTGTGTTTAGCAATATTGGCGATGGTTGCCAGTTGCTTTGTGTTGAATGCTGCTCCAGGTGAGTTATTGGTTTCGCCAAAGGCTCCTACAGCTGCGAATCCTATTGTATTGAAATATACTCCTACTGCAGGCCAACAATGGATGCTTAACGAAGATGTGTACATCTACGTTTGCGTTGAAATGGATCAAAACGGCGAATGGGTAAAAGAAAAAGCCGAATGGTCTAAATGTAATTTACCAAACTACAAATGGACTAAAAATTCGGACGGTACACTTTCGTACACCATTTCTAATCTAAAATCGTATTTTAACTTAACCGATGCAGAAGTGCCTCACGTTACTGGTTTGTTCGTTATCTTGAAAAACGATAAATACCAAACCAACGACAAATTTGTGGCCATTCGTTCGGTTCACGATTTAGATGAACAATTCACTGGTACAGTTAAATTCCGTGTACAAGTTCCTCTTGGTACCAAAAAAGTGTATGTAGCTGGTACATTTGGTAAAGAAGGCGATCCTTTGTATTGGAAACACGCTGATGCTAAATTGGAATTGAAAAAAGTAGACAATACACACTTTGAAGGTGTGTTGTACAATGTACCTGCCGATTTGCATTACCTATACGTATGGGGTCCTGATACCGATCAAGCAGAGTTCCGCATGTCGCATCGTCCTTTGGGCGCTCGTTCGCAAGTAAACGACATTGTAGATTATTGGGGCGATATGACCTTGAATGTTACCGTTCCTAATGGCACACAAGAAGTTTACGTAGCTGGTAACTTTACTAACTGGACTTACATTGCCATGGTAGATGCTGGTAATAATACTTGGACATTCCACGTTTCTCCAACAGCTTTGGATGGGAAAGGTATCATTGAATACAGATATTACAGCAAAGACCAAAAAGCAGCCGTAGAAAAAGGTAGTGCAACCCGCAAAGTGCAATTTGAAGGATTCACTACACAATACGACGAAATTAAAGCTTGGTAATGCATAATTATATCATTCAGATTGGAGCCATTCGGCTTCAATCTGAATTGTTATATAAATAGGTACATTTTTTTTATAAGGCGAATGCAATCGTTCGCAGTTTACATGACAATCAGAGTTTATTAATTATACGTTTAACCTTAAATTCAAAGCCTATGAAGAAGTTTACTTCAATTTTGTTGATGCTGTTCTTCGCGCTCAGCGGGTTGTTTGCAGCAAACATGAAAGGTGGCGAGGTGTTTTATTTGACTCCACACACAACGTGGAATTCAGATAATGCACGTTATGCTATTTATTTCTTTAACAATTCTACTGGTAAGAATACTTGGGCAAGTATGTCGAAAGTAGAAGGTGAAAGTAACTTGTGGACAGGTACTGTTCCAGCAGGAGATTGGGCTAACCTAATTTTCTGTCGCATGAATCCCAGCGCTACAACAAATAGTTGGGATAGTGGTGTATATTGGGGCGGCCAAACACAAGATTTAACTTGGGATGGAACCAAAAATTGGTTCAAAGTAGACAGTAGTAAGGATGCATGGAATAAACCTGCCGGCACTTGGTCTACCTACACACCTCCAACTCCTGACCCAGAACCAGAACC
>JAGCMZ010000140.1 GCA_017646225.1 Paludibacteraceae bacterium
ATATTGTTCCATTATCGAACGTTGACCATAATATAACCCTTAAAAACTGCTTTGTAGAATCGTATGGCCGAAACGGTATTCACGTGGTAGGTATCAAGGGCATTCATGTAGAAAACAACGAGTTCTATACCAAATACGATTTTTCTGTTGATCAAACAGAGGGCGAAGACGTGGTAGACTGGGGTGGTACCATCAAATTTATCAATACCACCGATGTGAGATTCTTGCGTAACGACTCAGAAGGTACGCTAGCTACTTCGTTCTTTATTCAAGGTTGCCAACGCGTGTTGTTGATGAACAACGTATTCTGGAACGACAATGCGGTTTCTGTTCCCCAATTAGCGGCAGAAGGTAGAACGGTAGCCAATGTACGTTTGGTAAACTATGGAACCAAAGCAGCAGAATTCCCGCTTAAAAACATTGGTATCTATTACAACACCTTCTTTATTAAGAACAACCCTTCGACAGATTTGGCTGATAGTTATGTTAAGTTTGACTTTTTCCGTTTAGGTGGTTTGCAACAACCCGTAATTGCTGCCAACTTTGATCCTAATACCATTCGTTTCCAATACAACAACTGTTATTCGTACGATAAGGACATAGAGGGCAATAACGATGATGCAACTAAAACAACTACATTCTACCTTCAAGGAATAGGGAGAAGTGCCGATTGGTGCCAATGCTTTAGTTACAATAACTTCTGGAGTAAATACGATGAAAATAATGACAAATCGTCGTCTAGCTTTGAAATAGGTAAGTTTTGTACAGGAACCGATGAAACGTACAACCTATATGCCAATGTAAGTGAACAAGTATGTAAAACAGACCCCAAACGTCCTGGTGCGTTGGTGGTGAAAGGTGATGCCATGAACATTGGTACTATGGTAGAAGAAGATGTTTCGTTACAAGGTGCCGATCAACTCTTTAACGACCGATTAAATCCAGACAATTCCGAAAACTGTGTTCGTCCAAGAATGTCGGTAGACAATAGCAACGAAGCCTTGTCTCCCTACGATCATATCTACATAGAACCTGGTACAATCAATTTGTTTACATCGCCCATTGTTGGTTCACAAACCACCGATGTGATGGTAACCTCTATCAAATTAACCCCCAAAAGTGATGTAAATTTAAGCATTGTTGATAAAAACGATGACCCTATTGCAGATGGTCGTTTTGCCATTACCAATGCCGAAGGAACTCCAATTGCAGCGCTAACAACCGATTCGAATGGATCGTTAGAAAATGAACCTGTTTACGTTACCTTTGTACGTCCTGATATAGACGAGGATAGAACTTACGAAGCATTCTTAATGATTGTTCCTTCACAGGCTGTAGATAAACAGCTTATTTTGCGTATTCCATTACGTGGACACCATAAAGCGGCATTAACCTCAATTCCAGGTGCATGGACGGTAGGTGCGTTCCAACAACGTGTAGCCACACCCGTCGATACCATTATTTGGCATGGTTCGCATTCTGCAGCGTGGGATGATCGTAACAACTGGTACAAAACAGATGGTTCTTTGGTTACTTGTTTGGATGCACTAACAGAAGATTTAACGGTAATCATCCCCAAAAAGGATTCGGAAAAATACGTAACACCTCCAGCAGGTATTACTAACTATCCAACCTTGCCCAATATTGCTAGCGATTATGATTTTAAAACAATTCGTGATGATGAATGGTCTGGCGAGCAAGTAAATGCAGGCTCTACTGCTAAGGTAGCCAATAAGATTGTTATGGAGTATGGTGCCTCTTTGGTTGGCGCAGAGGAATTGAACGATGACAATGAACGCTACAACGAAGCTGAGGTGGAATTTATTGCCCGCCGTAACACTTGGTTGTTGGCTGGTGCAGTAGTAAGACCATGGAAAACAGACGAAAACGGAAAAATTGTAGTAGAAGATGGTAAAAAGCAAACTCGTTTGGCTTGCTCGCGCGACTATTACAGATGGCACTTGCCACAAGTGTATATGCACGAGGCAATTATCGACCCTGCTACGAATAAGGCAACTTGGGGTGTAGAGTTCCCCGATTTGGATGTAGATTTGCCAGCCAATGAAGCTTACGCTATTCACATTCCTAACGAATACGGATATTATTACTATCCTGCTAGTACGTATAACTACATCAATGGAACGAATTACGATCCAGAAGAGCCTATACGCTACACCTTTACAGGACGTTTCTATAACGAGGATCAATTGCCAACCTACTCGGTTGAGCCTAAAACCACAGTTATCTTAACGAATACCTACCCTGCTAATATCGATGCGGTGAAATTGCATGAATCGGGTAGAGGTACTGTACAAGTTTATAGTTATGACGATCAGTCGTTTAATACGGTAGAAGATGCGACAAAAACAGCCGTGATTCAAGCACAACATAGTTTTGTGTTTACTCCTAATGAGACGCTTAAACAATTAAATATTGACCGAGAATGGCTGCTTAATACGGAAGTAACTCACCGTAGTGCTGAAACAGAAATGCCATTTGTGCGTATAGAGATGCGTAATGGAGCGAAAAAAGTGGCCAGCAATGTTTACATTGCCCATGATCAGGCCAAGGCAGATGTGCCCGATTGGTCGGTAGATGCGCCTAAGGTGTTTAACGGAATGAATCGATCGTTGCCCGATTTGTATGTTATGCGTTACAATGGTAAATGGGCAGGTGTTCATATTCCAACAGTTGACCAACCCATTCCATTGGGCGTAAACGTAAGCCAAAAGAACCAAACCTTTACCTTTGGTTTGGTAAGTACTAATATTGTAGGTCAAATTTTGCTAGAAGATAGACTAACCGAAACCGTAACCGATTTATCGACACAAACTTACAGCGTTAGCGATTTGGCAGTAGGTGCTTGCGAGGGACGTTTCTATTTGTCAATTGTGCCCAACCCAGACCAAGAGTTTGTTCCAGACGATTTGCCAACCAGTGTAGATGATACAGAAGCCGATGCACATCAAATTTCCATCTATGCTCGTCATAATAATGTAACAATTTCTACCAATTTAGGCAATAATTTGCAGACAATTATCGTTTCTGACATGGTAGGTAGACATCAAGTGTACAAGGTATCGGGAAGATATGTAACTTTGTCGCTCCCTGTGGTAACCGGAATTTATACCATTCATGTAGTGGCAGACAATGCTGTTAGAACCGAAAAAATTTACCTAAGTAAGTAGAAGAATGAAAAAAATATATCAAAAGAGACTCTCTTTATTGTGGATTATATTGGGCTTTAGTAATGCTGTGTGGGCGGTAACCCTTCCGCAACAGTCTTATTCTGTCTATAACTCGTTGTACGAAATTAATAATGATAACGTTAGTGCAGCTCATGGAACAGTCTTCAAGGGCATAAATCATATCTTGAAATCGGGCAACAATGAATGGGGGGAAAGTTGTGTAGAAGAGTATGGAGAGGGAAGCATGGAATGCAGAACTTGCTGTGGAGATTTGTTGTCGGGAATTCCATCGGATCAGCAAGTTTACTATCAGGAAAAGCATGCTGCTTGTCTGAATATTTGCAATACAGGTTTGCCTTTGGGTGGAGCTCCGCTCGATCTTCCTGTGTGGTTTGTTTTGCCTTTGTGCGGTCTTTATGGAGTGGTGCAACGTATCAGAAGCAAAAAGTTAGAAAAATAGTAGATATGACAACTATGCAATTGGATCAACTAGACGAAAAAATCCTGCAAATGGTATCGCGCAATGCGCGTACTCCCTTTTTGGAAATTGCCCGTGAATGCAATGTGTCGGGTGCGGCTATTCATCAGCGCATTCAGAAACTTACACAAATGGGGGTAATTACCGGTTCTGAGTTTATTGTAGATCCTGAGAAAGTTGGTTATCATACCTGTGCCTATATGGGCTTGTACCTAAAGGATGCCAACGATTTTAAGCACGTGGTAGCATCGTTATACAAAATACCCGAGGTAGTAGAATGTCACTATACCACGGGTAAATATGCCTTGTATTTAAAAATCTATGCTAAAGATAACAAGCATTTCTTAAGCATTATCCACGACAAAATTCAATCCATTCCTGGAATTGCCAGCACCGAAACCCTTATTTCGTTGGGCGAGGCTTTTCGTCGTCAGATTACAGTAGAAGGATTTTCTTGCGAATAATACATTTCTAATAATTGGTGGGCAGCAGTAAACGACCCGATTTCTTCGTCGGTTACTTGCTGCTCTAATTTTTCCAATAGAGCTGCAATTTGCGGATTGTGATAGAAATGATCGCGCAAATGTTGGTCGATGGTTTCGTACATCCAGTATTTGGTTTGCAATTTGCGCTTGTTTTGGAACGAACCGTTGGCCTTGGTAAAGGTGGTGTGTTCGTCTATCATCTGCCAAATTTCTTCAATACCTATTTTATGAAAGGCCGAGCAGGTTAGCACTTTGGGGACCCAACCCGATGGATGGGGTGGAAACAAGTGTAAGGCATTTTGGAACTGACGTTGTGCCAATTGTGCTTTTTCAAGGTTGTTGCCTTCGGCTTTGTTAATGGTGATGCCATCGGCCATTTCCATGATACCGCGTTTAATGCCTTGTAGTTCATCGCCAGTGCCTGCCAATTGAAGCAATAAGAAAAAGTCGGTCATGGAGTGAACGGCCGTTTCCGATTGTCCTACACCCACGGTTTCTACAATAACAATGTCAAAACCAGCCGCCTCGCAAAGAATAATGCTCTCGCGGGTTTTGCGTGCCACGCCGCCTAACGATCCTGCCGATGGAGAAGGGCGAATAAACGCCTTGTCGCTTACCGATAACTCTTCCATACGGGTTTTGTCGCCCAAAATACTGCCTTTAGAGCGCTCACTACTGGGGTCGATGGCCAATACGGCTACTTTGTGACCTTGGTTTACCAGGTGCATGCCAATGGCCTCGATAAAGGTACTTTTGCCAGCACCAGGAACACCGGTAATGCCAATGCGGGTAGATTTGCCAGCGTATGGCAAGCAACCCTCTATTACCTCCTGCGCTAGGGCGTAGTGCGAGGGTAGTGTACTTTCTATTAGGGTTACTGCTTGTCCTAAAATGGCAATATCGCCCGCTACAATGCCTTTTATGTATTCTTCTTTAGAGAGCAATTGTCTGCGTTTTTTGCGCACCAAATTGGGATTGACACTGGGTGGTTGTACAATGCCTTTGTTAACGGTAAGACCTTCGTATTTTGGGTCGTTTTCGGGATGAATCATATTTTGTTGGTTATTCGTTTAGTTGTTTAGTCGTTTAGTCGTTTATTCGGTTAGGCGTTTGGTTTTGCGACTAAGTTTGTTCTTTTTTTGGCGAATAGGCTTGTCTTTTTTCTCGGTGGCTGAGCTTGTCGAAGCGTCCTCTACGCTCACAGAATATCCATTCTCGGGCGCTGATCCTGTCGAAGCGTCTTGATAAACGTACGACGGAAACTCAAAATAACCCGATATGGTAAGTCGGAAGGTGCCCGCATTGGTATAGACGTAAATGCCCTTTTTGAATTTGCCCGATTCTTTGCAGGGAATAATGGCTATGTCAATTTGGCCACTTTCGTCGTAATACAAGCTATCGGTAGGATATTGGGTTACCTTGCATCCGCAAGTAGTTTCAATGCGTTTGATAACCAATCCTTGTTGTCCTACGTTACAATAAAAAAAAGTGTAGTTAGTAGGCTTGGTATGGTCGTATATGGTACCTATATGATACGATGTAAGATCGAATGCCATGGTGGCTTCTAGCGGTGGCAAACTGTCGGTTGCTAAAGAATCGACGGTCATACTATCCGTAGAAAGTATTTCTTGTGCTGGTAGGGTGGCAAAAGAAATCATTAAAAGGAGTAGAATGATGATTCGTTTTGTGGGTATCATAACTTCTTTTTATTTTACAACGTACGAAGATACAAAAAAAGAACGACTGTTGAGCCGTTCTTTCTTTATAAAAATATAGAATCCTTATTCTGCTTTTTGTTTTGGAACTACAGAACCTTTGATGTTCAAGATAATAGCAGATGCTTTTTCGTCGCCTGCTTTTAGGTAACGAATGGTAATGCTTTTGTTAAAGTTACCAGGACGACCTGCTGGGTTGTAGGTAGCGGTAATGTAGCTTTTTTTGCCAGGAGCGATGGGCTCTTTTGGCCAGTTAGGAGTGGTGCAACCGCAAGATGCTTGTACGTTGGTTAAGGTGATGGGTTTGTTGCTTACGTTTTCGAATTCAAAAACGGCTTCTACACGTCCGTCAGCTTCTTGAATAGAGCCAAAATCGTGAACACGTTTTTCAAATTTGATAGCTTGAGCATCTTGAGCAAAAGCCATGCCTGCCAAAGCAAACAATGCGGTTAAAAGAAATAATTTGGTTTTCATAATACTATGTGTTTTAAAATTTGTCTTTTAATTAGACGGGAATAGAAACAAATGGTTTATTTTGCCATGTATGTTTTATTGATTATTCCCACTCGATGGTGGCGCTTGGTTTTGGCGACATATCGTAGCAAACACGGTTTACATTGGGAACTTCTGCCAAAATGCGTTTGGTGATTTTGTCTAGAATAGCCCAATCGATGTGCTCGATGGTAGCGGTCATGGCGTCGATGGTGTTTACGGCGCGGATGATTACTGGCCAATCGTAGCTGCGTGCGTTGTCTTTTACACCTACCGATTTAAAATCGGGAACGATGGTAAAGTATTGCCATACTTTTTTATCCAAACCTGCTAGGGCAAATTCTTCGCGCAAGATAGCGTCCGATTCGCGAACGGCTTCTAAACGGTCGCGGGTAATTGCACCCAAGCAACGAACACCCAAACCAGGACCAGGGAAGGGTTGGCGATAAACCATTTCGTAAGGCAAACCTAATTCCAAACCGCAAGCACGAACTTCGTCTTTGAATAGTTGGCGGATAGGTTCTACCAATTCAAATTGCAAGTCTTCGGGCAAACCGCCTACGTTGTGGTGCGATTTTACCATTTTAGCGGTTTTGGTACCACTTTCTACAATATCAGGATAGATGGTGCCTTGACCCAAGAAGTCGATGCCGTCTAGTTTGCGTGCTTCTTCTTCAAATACGCGGATAAATTCACCACCAATAATTTTACGTTTTTCTTCGGGATCTTCTACGTTTTCTAGTTTAGTTAAGAAACGTTCGGTAGCGTCTACATACACCAAGTTAGCGCACAATTGTTTGCTGAATACGTCTACAACAGCTTCCGATTCGCCTTTACGCATCAAGCCGTGGTTAACGTGAACGCAAACCAAGTTTTGGCCAA
>JAGCMZ010000001.1 GCA_017646225.1 Paludibacteraceae bacterium
AAAACGAAGCCAAAGCACAAAGACACTTGCAAAACTTGCAAATTGTGCGTCAAAAACTCAAAGATATTGAGCAAAAAGACCACGTGCGCAATTTCCAACCACCCATTGATGGCAAAGAAATTATGGAGCTGTTTAACCTGCCTCCTTGTGCAGAAGTGGGAACCCTTAAAACAGCCATTAAAGACGCTATTCTAGACGGTATTATCCCTAACGAATACGATGCCGCCTATCAATTTATGCTGCAAAAAGCCCAAGAAATGGGACTCTCCTAATCGGTCCCTGAGCTTGTCGAAGGGTATTACTCAAAATTAAAGGTAATAGAAAGCACGCGCGAGGTAAGTTTCTCTACGGCTCGGGTGTAAGGTTCGTAGGCAGTACCCTCAATTTCAGGATGATTTTGGTTCAACTGATCCAATAAACCAAATCCAAATTTAATTTCTGGACACAACTTAAAGTATTCGGTATAAATGTTCATACCAATACCAAAAGAAATTTGAACGTCTACCGGATTGAGCAAAATAGGATCTTCGGGATTCAAATATACATTAAATTGTGGTCCACCCCCTACAATAATGTATGGACGCACATTTCCGTACCTTCTGGCACTGTATTTCAAGTAAAAAGGCACATCGATGGTAGTGGTTTGAATGGGAATGGTAGTTGTTTTTTCGGGAATCATTACACCCTCTGGTGTATAACAAGTGTAGTTAACATTGCGTTGTCCCAATCCCAAAGTAGGTGTAAAACGCAAGTTCAGGTACTCTACCAAGCGTAAATCGACAATCATACCTACGGCAAATTCAGGAGCAAGACCAGCCGATGCAGAATACCAAGTATTTCCGTCCTTGTCTACCCAATTGGTATTGGGCGCAGTGGTAAAATCGGCTAGGTTCATACCCAATATAAAGCCAAAATGCCAACGTTTATTATCTACCTGTGGCAAACGTTGAATAATATTTTGCTCGTATTGAGCCATGGTTGGCAAAATGCTTGCCACCAACAATGTGAGTATGATAAAAAGTTTTTTCAAGGGAATGCGTTCTTTTGTATAGATAGAACGAAAAAACCGCTCAATTATTTTGCTTTTAATTTAATTTAGCAATTAAATCGGCCAATGAGCATTTTTCTTGGGTTCCTTCTTTCATGTTTTTGAGCGTTACCACATTTTCTTGCATTTCGCTCTCCCCTACAATGGCTACGTATGCAAAACCACGGTCGTTGGCATATTGCATTTGTTTTTTGAATTTAGCATTGTCTGGGTATATTTCGCTAGCAATACCTGCTTTGCGCAAGGCATTTACCCAAGGTAGCGCAAACATTTTTTCGTTTTCGCCAAAGTGCAAGAACATAATTTTGCTGCCTTGTGTGCTATCGGCAGGATACAAGTTCAATTGGTTTAGCACATCGTAAATACGGTCGGCACCAAACGAGATACCTACACCCGATACGCCGTCCATGCCAAACACACCGGTTAGGTTGTCGTAACGACCACCGCCTGTAATGCTACCAATTACTACATCCAAAGCTTTTACCTCAATAATGGTACCGGTATAGTAGTTCAAGCCACGTGCCAAGGTCAAATCCAATTCCAATTGTGCACGCAAAGCATCGTTTTTCAACAAGCCAAACAAGGTTTCAACCTCTTCTACCCCTTTCATACCAACTTCAGAGGCAGCTAGAATGGTTTTCAACGAAGCCAATTTTTCTTCGTTGTTGCCCGATAAAGCCAAAATAGGTTGCAATTTTTCAATGGCATCGGCCGACAAACCTTTATCTGCCAATTCGGCATTTACTTTTTCCAAACCAATTTTATCTAGCTTGTCGATGGCAACGGTAATGTCTACCATTCTTTCGGGTTCACCCACCACTTCTGCCATACCCGCCAAAATCTTTCGGTTGTTGATTTTGATGCAAACCCTAATGCCAAAGCGAGCAAACACCTCGTCGATAATTTGCACCAACTCCATTTCGTTGATAAGCGAATCGCTGCCTACAATATCGGCATCGCATTGATAAAATTCACGATAACGGCCTTTTTGAGGACGGTCGGCACGCCATACAGGTTGAATTTGGAAACGTTTAAAAGGGAATTTAATTTGATCGCGGTATTGTACCACAAAACGAGCAAAAGGTACGGTTAAATCGTAACGCAATCCTTTTTCAGACAGGTGCGCTACCGCTTTGTTGCTGTTTCGGTTGGTCCAATCCTCGTCGGTCATGCCGCTTAAAAAATCGCCAGAATTCAATATCTTAAACAACAATTTATCGCCCTCGTCGCCGTATTTGCCCATTAAGGTAGATAAATTTTCCATGGCTGGGGTTTCAATTTGTCTGAAACCGTACAAAGCATACACGTCTTTAATGGTATTAAAGATGTAGTTGCGTTTAGCCATTTCTTCGGGCGAAAAGTCGCGCGTTCCTTTGGGTATAGAAGGTTTTGTTGCCATAAATAGAGAATTCGTTTATTAAGAGCGCAAAATTATAAAATTATCGGTACATTTGCAAAAGTTATTATTAATTGACTAATCGACGAATCGTTTAATCGACGAATCGTTTAGGCGTTTAGGCGATTCAATCTGACGACATTTGGTGGAGGTCGGAAAGAGATTTTTATGTGCAAAAACGTTAAGCAAAATGTGTTGTTTGAGCAAAGCGAGTTCACATTTTGTAGTTTTTGTATGTGAAATTATTCCATAAACCAAGTCGGAAGATGAAGCGCCTAAACGAAGAGGCAGTGATTCAACGATTTAACAACAAGCAACAATATATGAACTTACGCGAATTAAATTATAGCCGCTATTTTTTGGTAGTATCTGATGGAGAGCATTTTCCGCAGCAAGCCCTAACTGCAGCGGCACAATTTGCTCAGGGATTTGAAAAGGGGCTTTGTTTATTGGTGTGGAACGATACCCAGACTGACGCTTTTGCAACCCAATGGGCACAGTTCTCTTCTGCATTATCCTGTCCTGTTCTATCGGGTTGCTACACCGGTACCTACGACGATTTGGTAGCCATGACCGAACGCACCGAAACCCCCATGGTATTCTTTGAAGTGGCTAAAAAAAGCAGCATCAACAAGGTAATGCCTATATTTAAAGGATTACGCGGTTTGCGCATTCCATTTATCTTGCTCAAAGATACCATGCATGTAGAAACGTTCAACAACGTAGCTGTACCCGTTACATTCTTGCCCGAAGAAAAAGAAAAAGCCCCCTATTCTTCAAATATGGGACGTTTTTTGCAATCTGCCCTACACGTAGTCATAGCCAAAGATTATGGCACCAAGGCACAAAAGAATGCCACTGCTATTACCGGATTGTACGATAAATTTCAACTATCCTATCAAACCGAAATGGGCACCAAGGATAGTTTTAAGGTAGAAAAAGAAGTAACACTATCGGCTCCTAAAAAAGGATACGATATGGTGATTATTTCCACTTCGCGCGATTATGGTTTGGACGATATTATTTCCGCCAC
>JAGCMZ010000141.1 GCA_017646225.1 Paludibacteraceae bacterium
AACAAAGCGAGGGCACCTTGGTCAACTACTTGGTACGCAACGAAAAACAAAACAAATCGTACGCTTATACCACCGAAAAGCCCAACTCCAAACGCGCCGAACTGAACTACAAGGTAATTGGCAAATCGGACCGATATACCTTGCTAGAGGTAAATCTGATTACGGGCAGACACCACCAAATACGATGCCAATTGGCAGCCATGGGTTGCCCCATTAAAGGCGACCTAAAATACGGTTTTGATCGCTCCAACCCCGACGGCAGCATCAGCCTACATGCTCGCAGCGTAGAGTTTACTCACCCCGTATCCAAGGAAATCATCCACGTAGAAGCCCCCACCCCACAAGACACACTGTGGAAAGCATTGCAATAATCTTCATATACTAACCAAATAAAATCGGTTGGCTCGCATGAGTCAACCGATTTTATTTATAGATTATGGTCCTTCGACTTTGCTCAGGGACCGATGACAACTCCTCACTATTTGTTAAACAAATCCTTAATACTGCCTAGCGAGCTAAGCATCGAAGAGGCTTCGTAAGGCAAATAAACGGTTTTATTGTCTTTGCCCGATACCATTTCTTTTAGGCCGTCGATGTATTTAATGGCCAATAAGTATTGTACAGGATCGGAACCCTTAGCGGCTACAGCAGCCGATACTTGGGCGATGGCTTTAGCTTCAGCCTCTGCTTGCAAAATTTGCGCTTCGGCTTGACCTTGCGCTTTTAAAATACGGGCTTGTTTTTCGGCTTCGGCTGCATTGATTTCGGCCGCTTTTTCACCTTCCGATTTAAGAATAGCCGATTGTTTCTCGCCCTCTGCTTTCAAAATCTCGGCACGACGGTCGCGTTCGGCTTGCATTTGTTTTTCCATGGCAAAACGAATGCTTTCTGGAGGCGTAATATCTTGTAATTCAACACGATTCACTTTTACACCCCATTTATTAGTAGCCTCGTCTAGCACATTGCGCAACTTAGAGTTGATGGTATCGCGCGATGTAAGGGTTTCGTCCAACTCCATTTCACCTACCACGTTACGCAAAGTAGTTTGGGTTAGTTTTTCAATAGCCATGGGCAAGTTTTTGATTTCGTACACCGACTTAACGGGGTCTACAATTTGAAAATACAGCAAGGCATTGATTTCGGTCATAACGTTGTCTTTGGTAATAACGCTTTGCTTATCAAAATCGTACACTTGTTCGCGCAAATCGATGCGATTTACCATGCGCAAAGCCCCTGTATTCATGCGAGCGATGGTTTCTTTGGGACGCTCAACAATGGGCAAGATAATGTTAATACCTGCTTGCAACGTTCTGTGATAGCGTCCCAAGCGTTCTACAATCATGGTTTCTGATTGCGATACAATCTTAATACCATTGATTACATAAATAACGACCAATGCGGCCAATACTACTAAAATAATTGAAAATGCGCTCATATTTTTTGTTGATTTGTTGATTATTCGTACTTCGTACTCATCAGTACGTTGTTGATGCGTTGGCAACTATTGACGAACGACGGTTAACACAAGGCTATCTTGTTTGATAACGGTAACATTGGTACCAACAGGAATGACCTCGTCTGTTTCGATAACGGCTTTCCAATCGTCGCCATTAACGGCCACCCTACCTGTATGCTGGGCTGGATTGATTTCTTCGGTTACCACTCCTTGCATACCCACAAGCGCTTCGGCATTCATGGGTACGTATTGTTGCTTTTTGGTGATGTACTTTAAGGCCAATGGGCGAATAATGAAAAATGCCAACAACGATCCGGCAGCAAACGCCATCATTTGCCAATTAAAAGAATAACCAAAGTAGGCCAAAGCGGCACCTGCAAGTGTTCCGAAAGCAAAACAAACAATTCCAAAACCCGTGGTTACTATTTCTACAATAACCAATACAGCGGCAAAAAGAAGCCAATAGTGATAAAGTTCCATATACTTTTTGTTGTTGATTTGTTGAAAGTTTGTGCAAGGTGAATGCAGAACAAATTTATTTGTTATGCTGAACCGAAGCCAAACTTCATGAGGGCTATGCCCGAATATACGTTGATTCGCTTAACAAATATACTAAATAATTCGCTCTGAGTGCATTTTAACGAATATTTTTGCATTTATTGACAATCTTTTGTATTTTTGTCAAGTATATGTTAAGATTATCGCCTATGAAGAAATCATACTCACAATAAACCTTATACTATTGTATATCAACCATATTATCAAATAAAACCATGAAATTTAAACAACTAGTAGTACTCACATTCACCCTGATTACCATTATGACAGCGTGCAGTAAATCACCTCAAAAATACAATTCTTACAACGAGTATCCTGAATACAAAGGTACCGACTTAGAATACGTTTATTCACCAAAACAAACCACCTTTAAACTTTGGTCGCCAGAAGCCGATAGCGTTCAAGTACACCTTTACAACGAAGGTTTGGGTGGCACACGCCTTAACACCAAAATGATGGAATACGTAGGCGAAGGCGTATGGGAAACCACCTTTAACGAAGACTTAAAAGGAAAATTCTATACGTTCCAAGTTTTTCACGAAGGACAATGGTTGGCAGAGAGCGTAGGCGCATACGCCAAAGCTGTAGGGGTTAATGCCGTGCGCGGTGCCATTATCGATATGGCCGATACCAACCCCGAAGGATGGGAAAACGACGTAAAACCCGCTCAAAAGAACTTTACCGACATTATTTTGTACGAAGTACATGTACGCGACTTTTCGGTATCGCCCAACTCGGGCATGAAAAACAAAGGTAAATTCTTGGCATTTACCGAAGAAGGCACCAAAAACAGCCACGGTCAATCTACGGGTATTGACCACTTAAAAGAATTGGGTGTTACCCACGTGCACCTATTGCCTGCTTTTGATTACAACTCGATAGACGAAACCAAACTAGACGAGAACAAATACAACTGGGGGTACGACCCAGCTAGCTTTAACGCTCCCGAAGGTAGCTACTCTACCAACCCATACGACCCCATTTGCCGTATCAAAGAGTTTAAACAAATGGTGCAAGCCTTGCACAAAAACGGCATTCGCGTTATTATGGACGTAGTGTACAACCACACTTCTAAATGGGAAGAACACGCATTTACCCGTACGGTTCCTGGTTACTACTATCGTCAAAATGCAGACGGTAGCTACTCTAACGCATCGGGTTGTGGCAACGAAACGGCTTCTGAACGTGCCATGGTACGTCGTTATATCATCGAATCGCTACAATATTGGGCAAAAGAATACCACATTGACGGTTTCCGTTTTGACCTAATGGCTATTCACGACATTACTACCATGAACGAAATTCGCAAAGCGTTGAACGAGATAGACCCAACTTTGTTTATTTACGGCGAAGGTTGGACCGCTGCCGATTCTCCGCTTCCATACGAAGAACGTGCTGTAAAACAACACGTTAACCGCATGCCTGGCATTGCCGTATTTAGCGACGACTTGCGCGACGGTTTGCGCGGTGGTTGGGCAGACGCCAAAGTGCCTGGCTTTGCTTGCGGTACACAAGGCTTTGACGAAACCATTAAATTTGGCGCTGTAGCTGCTACCCAACACGACAGCATCCACTATGGATTGGTAAATTACTCGAACAATCCATACGCTGCAGAACCATCGCAAGTAATTAACTACGTATCGTGTCACGACGATATGTGTTTGAACGATAAGATTGCTTACTCGGCTCCTTACGGAAGTTCTCCACAAGAAATGCGTCGCTACAACCGTTTGGCACAAAGCGTTATTTTCTTATCGCAAGGGGTTCCTTTCATCTATGCTGGCGAAGAAATTATGCGTAACAAACAAGGCGTTCACAACACCTATCAATCGCCCGACAGCATTAACCAAATTAACTGGGACTTCAAATACAAAGAAGAACCCATGTTTAACTATTACAAAGGTTTGATTGCCTTGCGCAACGCACACCCTGCCTTTAGAATGCCAACTACCGAGATGTTGCAACAAAACTTGCATTTCTTGTACACCGGTCAAGCTTGCGTAGTAGCATACACCATCGAGAACAACGCTAACGGCGATAGCTGGAACCGCATCTTGGTGGTACACAACGGTAATCGTCACCCCATTAACTTGGATATTCCACAAGACAACTGGACTGTGGCTTGCAACGGCGAAGAAGTACGTTTAAACGGCATATTTAACTGGAACAAAAATTACTTGCCCGTACCCGCATCGTCTACCATGGTGCTTTATAAAAAGTAATTTTTACTCGCTTCGCTCGGACTAATCGACTAAACGACTCTTATGACGACACATCAACTTTGCGACATATTAAACGAGTTTGCCCCACTATCGTTACAAGATAGTTGGGACAATTCGGGATTGCAAATTGATAACAATAATGCCGAAGTAACAGGCGTGCTTGTTTGCTTTGACATCACCGAGAAAAGCTTGCAAGAAGCCATTGATAAACATTGCAACGTGATTGTTGCGCATCATCCATTGCTATTTCACGGATTGAAACAAATTGGAAACGATGCCTATATTGAACGTTGTGTTCGCATGGCCATTGTACACAACATTGCCATTTATTGCAACCACACCCCACTCGACAAGGTACAAGATGGCATCAGTTGGAAATTGGGCGAAAAACTAGGCTTGCAAAACCTTACTTACCTGCAAACCGACGGTATCGCATCATACGGAACAATGGGTGAATTTAGCACCCCACTTAGCGAGAAAGACTTTATCAACTTGCTAAAAAGCACCTTTGGTTTAACCTATGTACGCTGCTCCGAACCGCTTAACAAAGCAATCAGCAAGGTGGCACTATGCGGCGGAAGTGGTGCCTTTTTGATAGACGATGCCCTAAAAGCAGGAGCCGATGCCTTTGTATGTGGCGACATCAAGCACCACGAATTTTACAAAGCAGAACAAAAAATCCTCTTGGCCGACATTGGGCATTTTGAATCGGAAATTGCTACAAAAGAGATTTTTTTTAGCATACTTTCAAAAAAAATACCTACCTTTGTCGTTCACTTGTCAGAAAATGACAAAAGTCCTATTTATTGTTTTTAAAACTTACTCTATATGGCAGAAAAGAAAGTAGAAACTACTGAGATTTCGGTAGAAGAAAGACTAAAAGCACTTTACAAATTGCAAACCATTATGTCTGAAATAGACAAGTATACCATTTTGCGTGGTGAGCTTCCTGGCGAAGTACAAGACTTGGAAGACGAAATTGTAGGTTTGCAAACCCGTATGCAAAACTACGAAACTGAAATCGCAGATTTGAAGAAAAACATCGTAGCTTACAACGAAGTAATTGCTACCTCTACTGCTAACCGCGCTCGTTACCAAGAACAATTGAACAACGTACGCAACAACCACGAATTTGACCACCTTACTAAAGAGGTAGAATTCGAATCGCTAGAAATTGAAGCGAAAGAAAAGAAAATTCGTGAATGCAACATTGCTATTGAACGCAAAAAAGAAGAGCAAGAAAAAACAGCTGCTATCATCGAAGAAAAAAATAGCATTCTAGCTGAAAAGAAAGAAGAATTGGACAGCATCATTGTTGAAACCAAACAAGAAGTGGAACGTCTTCGCGAAGAAGCTAAAACTGTAGAAACCTTGATTGAACCTCGTTTGTTGCAAGCTTTCAAACGCATTCGTAAAAATGCACGCAACGGTTTGGCTGTTGTTTACATTGAACGTGATGCTTGCGGTGGTTGCTTCAACAAAATCCCTGCTCAACGTCAATTGGATATCCGTTTGCGCAAAAAAATCATCGTTTGCGAACACTGCGGACGTATCTTGGTTGACCCTGAATTGGCAGGCGTTGCAGAATAAGCCATACGTATTACCTCATAAAAAAAGACCAAAGTTCATCGCTTTGGTCTTTTTTATTTTGATAAGGATAACCTTTTATCCTTTTAAGCATTTTAGCATATCCTGGGCTGCCGTATCGGACGCAACGCTACTACCCAAGGTTTGCGCCATCTGTTCGTAATCATTTAATATGCGCTTTCTATAATCGGAATCGTTTAGCAAACAGCGCAACTCGCTGGCCAACGATTGTGCATGAAAGTGATGGCCTAACAGCTCTTTTACCACTTCTTTTTGAGCGATGATATTCACCAACGAAACCAACGGGATTTTAACCAACAAACGCAAAAGCGGCATGGCAATGCGCGAGGCTGTTATCTGGTAACACACCACTTGGGGCAAGCGAAATAGCCCTGTTTCGAGTGTAGCCGTTCCCGAATTGATAGCGCCTACCGTTGCATATTGAAGCAAGGGATAAGTTTGATCAAAGACCAATTTGATAGGCGAAGGCACATCTTTGTACAACGAAGGTGAAACGGCCGATGTAGCCGCCAACACCCATTGAACATCGCCAAAAGCAGCAAAATCCAGTTTGGCAAAAACACGCAAACTTGATTTAACCTCTTGTACTCTACTGCCAGGCAAAAGGGCTACAATGGGCTTATCGGTTAAGTTATTTTGTTGCAAAAACGCTTGACGCGTAGGCAAACTATCTTGCGCCATACGAACGGTTTGCACCGATGGATTGCCAACATAAACAGCCTCTACTCCATGTTTGGCATAAAAGTCTACTTCAAAAGGGAATATGGCATAGATGCGATCTACGTACTTTTTGATTTGATGGATACGTTTTTCTTTCCATGCCCATATTTTGGGTGGAATATAATAGTAAACGGGTAACTTCAATACCGTTTTGACATACTGAGCTATTTTTAAATTGAACCCAGGATAATCTACCAGGATAACCGCATCGGGGTTATATGCGGCAATATCTTCTTTGCAATGTTTAATATTACGCAAAATAGCTGGCAAATGCGTTAGTACACGCAAAAAGCCCATTACGGCTGTATCGCGGTAATGACGCACCAACACCCCGCCCGCTGCCTGCATTTTATCGCCACCGTAGTAACGAAAATCGGCATCCGGATCTTGTGCTTTGAGCGAATGCATCAGATTGGCTGCATGCATATCGCCCGATGGTTCGCCGGCTATTAAATAATATCGCATATTTAGGTAAATAAATAAAACAACATGCACAAGTAGGGAGCTAACCCTAGCACACCACCTCGGCAAAAGGGAAAACTATCGGTTTTGTATCCCCAAAACAAGAAAATCAAATCGGGCAACATACAAAACAGCAAATACTGCATAAATACAGGGGCTTTCATCCACAAATGCACCTCGCTAAGGGGCGCATGCGAAACGGCCGTCCAAGTGGCTAGAAAAACCAACAAGGGCAACAAAAAACAAATCAGAAAGCCTATCCAGATTTTATTTAATTTCTTCATTCCAATGCGATAATTGTTGTACAGTTGGATAATGCGTAAAATCAACCTGACAAGGCACAATGGCCACATAACCGTGGTCCATGGCATATTGATCGGTATCAACGGCATCGGGTTCCAGGTTAATAAACTCGCCCGTTAACCAATAGTAATTGTTACCACCAGGGTCTTGGCGGCATACAAAACGTTCGTTCCATCTGCCATAGCATTGACGGCACACGCGCATGCCTTTGAGTTGCTCGCCCAATGGGATGTTTACATTGAGGCAAATATCTTTGGGAAGACCTTCTTTGAGTACCTTCTCGGTAATGCGCACGGCATAACGAACCGCTTCCGAAAAATCGGCACGAGGGTCGTGACTGTCGAGCGAAAAGCCAATGGCAGGTATGCCCTCGGTACAGCCTTCAAACACCGCTCCCATGGTACCCGAATACAGCACATTGATGGCCGAATTGGTACCGTGATTGATGCCCGCCAAAATAAGGTCGGGTTGGCGATCCAAAATGGTGTACAAGGCAAGCTTTACACAGTCGCAAGGTGTTCCGTTGCAACGGTACATTTGCAAACCGTCTTTCTCCAAGTGCTTCCAAAAACGCAAATGGGTATTTACAGTAATAGCACTTGACTGTGCCGAACGAGGGCCGTCAGGTGCTACTACCACAATATCGCCCAAAGGACGAACCGCATCTACTAGCGAGTGAATTCCTCTTGCTTCGATGCCGTCGTCATTGGTAATTAAAATAAGTGGTCTTTTCATTGAATATTGTTTTGTTTCAATACATCAACGGCAGCTTCTAGGTTATCGGGACGGATAGCCACGCTCGCCGTATCGCCTTCCGAAAAGGCGTACATATACTCGATGTAAATATTAGCAGCTGCCAACAAATCCAACACAGCATACAACGAACCAGGGGTATTGTCTACGTGCAAGGTCAAAACATCGGTCACCTTAACGGCAAAACCGTTTTCCTTTAAAATTTGATAGGCTTTATCGGTGTCCGATACCAATACGCGCAAAATGCCAAAATCGGTGTTATCGGCAATACTAAAAGCTTTCATGTTGATAGACGACTCGGACAAAATTTTTGCCACATCGTTTAGTCGACCCGTTTTGTTTTCCAAAAAGATGGATAATTGTTTGGTTGTCATAAGTCTATCTGTTTAAAGGTTATTGAAATTTACGTTTATCCAACACACGTTTGGCTTTGCCTTGGCTGCGTTCAATAGAACGAGGTTCTGACAAAATAATGTTAGGCGATATGCCGATAACGCTTTGTAATTTGCTCACTACTTTCTTTTGCAACTTAATCATACCCTTCATATCGTCGGTGTAGTATTGTTCTTTTACCTCTACTTGGATATCGAAGGTATCGGTATTGTTGACACGATCCACCGTGATAAAGAAGTGAGGTTCAACCTCTTCCATTTCGCAAAGAACAGCTTCTACTTGCGATGGGAACACGTTAACACCACGAATAATAAGCATATCGTCGCTACGACCCAAGATTTTTTCCATACGCACGGTAGTACGTCCGCATTGGCATTTGTCGTAGATAAGACGGGTAAGGTCGCGGGTACGGAAACGGATAAGTGGCATACCTTCTTTGGTAAGGGTGGTAAACACCAACTCGCCGGTAGAACCTTCTGGCAATGTTTCGCCTGTTTCGGGATCGATGATTTCTGGATAGAAATGGTCGTCGTGCAAGTGGGTTCCGCATTGGAATTCGCATTCGTGACCAACCCCAGGGCCGATAATCTCGGTCAAACCATAAATATCGTATGCTTTG
>JAGCMZ010000142.1 GCA_017646225.1 Paludibacteraceae bacterium
AAAGGGGAAATTATGCCCTTTTTTACACAAGGAAATGAAATTGTTTAACCAATAAAAAAGTAAAAAAATGAAAAAGTTTGGAATTTTTGCTGCTGTAGCAGCTATGTTAATGGCTTTCGCTTCGTGCGAAAAAGTTGAACCTACCGCATTGGAGGTTGAAGATTTGAAAGCAAGTACCTTAAAAGGGTATGTGTATTACACCATGATTGACTCGGATGGTTTTGAAGATGGTATCGCTCCTGTTACCACTGGCGGAACCGTAAACATTGAAGTAACCGAGTTGGACGCCGAAGGCAAAGCTACCAGCAATGTGGTATTGGTTACCGCAAAACTATCGCAAACAGGTAAATACGAAGCTAGCATCCCAGTAGCTGTAGGTAAAAAAGCAAAATGCAAAGCTACCTGTGTGTTCACTGCACAAAACAACGATGCACAAACTGGTTCTTCTGTAAGTATGGTTTCTACCAAAGTGACTTACAAAGCACAAACCGAAGTTACCATTAGCTACGGCGAAACTGTAAACGGCGAACTGATGGGCGAAAAAGTAGGTTCGTTCGATGCACCTAATTTCTTTAAATAATCCTTTAATTGAATGAATCGTATGAAAACAACAATAAAAGTAGCCTTGGCTTCTGTGCTATGTGTGGCAACAATGGCTGCCTTTGCACAAAAACCAGAGCAAAAAGAGGCCAAAGATTACGCTCCCAAAGTGGGCGATATGGCCATTGGTATCAATTTTAACCCTGTAGCAGCTGCACAAGGGGGTAATCCTGCATCGTTCTCTACCGTAGGTCAATTCCTATACGGAACCGATTCTGAAGCCGGTATCATCAATTCGGCCGAAGCAAAACCCAACCAAATGTTTATTTTGGCGCAACAACCCATGGTATCTATCTCTTACAAATACCAAGTAAAAGAACACATGGCATTCAAAGCAAGCATTGGTTTTAGCGGTGGTTACATTACCTATCGTGAATACGTAAACGACGACAAAGCTTTGGCGCTTAACCCCATGGCTGCCGATCAAGTAGCAGATGCCATCAATTTGAACTACACCGGTGGTGGTATCACTGCTGGTTTGGAATTCTCAACCGGTAAAAACTTGCGCTTTATTGGTGGATTTGGTTTGATGTATTCGTTTGGTGGTGGCGATGTTACCTTTAACTACGGTAACCAAATGACCGCCCTTAACCAAAAACCCACTACCATGGGCAAAATTGACAAAAACATCAACGAGTTTGCTACCAGCGGTTGCACTTGGATGGACTACGGTCGTCCTATCCGTCAAAACAACGTAGGCATTAGCCAAGGCATTGGTATCTACGCTAACTTGGGTATCGAATGGTTCTTTATGAAAAACGCATCGTTGGGTGCTACAGTAGACCTAACTCCTATTATGGTGGCTTTCCAACCACAAACCTATACCATTTACGAAGGTTACGACAAATTCCACAACGAGGTGGCTCAATACAACGACTTGGTTAGCCCAGGTAGCAGCTACTTGTTGTACGGAACCGATAACATTGGTGTAAATATTTCGTTGCATTATTATGTATAATCGTTATACCTTTAAATAGCATACAAGAGTGAAAGGGGCGTGTAGATACCTCTATCACTCTTGTTTTAATTTTTTGAGATTATGAAAAAGATTATTCCATTAATATTTCTAAT
>JAGCMZ010000143.1 GCA_017646225.1 Paludibacteraceae bacterium
GACGAATTTGGTATTGACGGTGTACGTGTAGACATCGCAGGTCAAATGGACCAACAAACCCTAACTGCATTCTGGGATGCTATTGGTCGTGACAAAATTGTTTACGGCGAACCTTGGATTGCATCGAACGACCCTGATTACGAAGCTAACCCAGATTGGGACTGGTACAAAGAAGAATCTCCAATTTGCTACTTCCAAGACGAATCGCGCGACTCGTACAAAGGTCCTGTATTCCAATTGCAAGATCCATTGAACGACCGTGGTTGGGCAGGTGGTAAATACAGCGAACGTGCTGGCGTTATGCGCGGTTTGAACTGTACTTGCAAAGACGATAAAAATCCTAACAGCGGTATTTCTTACCTAGATATTCACGATAACTTTGCCTTGGCCGATCAATTTGGTCGCAACTTTGATGGCCGTGACTCGGTATACGAAAACGAGTATAAAATTGCTGTTACCCTTCTTTACACCACATTGGGTCCTATCGTAACCCACGGTGGTTCTGAAATTATGCGTAGTAAAGCACATGCTCCACTTCGCGAAGAAGTTCGTACTACCAAAGCAGGTTACAATGCTTACATGCACGGTTACCGCGATACCTACAACCACCGTACCGCTAACACCTTCCGTTGGGATCAAGTAGGTCAAAAACCAACCGGAACCAACTACAACGACTACGACAATATGTACAAATTCTGGCGTGGTTGGAACCAATTCCGTAAATCGGAATATGGTAAAGTGTTCCGTCAAGGCGAAAAAGTGGCAGATGATTACTACAAATGGTTCTTGCCAGAAGCAGAAAGTGCATTGGGTTACTTGGTAGACAACAAAGTATTGGTACTAATCAATGCTGGTCACGAACCTATTGACTTTGAAAACGTTGAACTACCTAAAGGTAAATGGCAACTAGTAGGTACATCCGATGCAATTAACATCAAAGGTGTTAAATCTAAAAACAAAACTACCAAAGTGAAAGCAGGTGTTAATAAAGTTACTGTTGAACCCCTTTCGCAATACGTTTGGATTAAAAAATAATCGGAAATAAGAGAGCAGAAGGGACCGACTGTATAGTTGGTCCCTTTTTTTTTATTCTATTCCCAACTAGCTACCTCGCTAACCCGAAATTGATGGTTGCAGGCGAACAATATTCAATAAAATATGTTATATTTGCATGCTAGAAAAAAATAGATATGTCAAAAATTATATTAACAGGCGATAGACCAACGGGAAAATTGCACATCGGACACTATGTAGGTTCGTTGCGTCGTAGGGTAGAATTACAAAATTCGGGCGAGTTTGATAAAATTTTTATCATGATTGCCGATGCACAAGCATTAACCGATAATGCTGATAATCCAGAAAAAGTACGTCAAAACATCATAGAAGTAGCATTGGACTATTTGGCATGTGGATTGGATCCAGCCAAATCAACCTTGTTCATTCAATCGCAAGTGCCAGAACTTACCGAGTTGGCATTTTACTATATGAACTTGGTAACCGTATCGCGCCTACAACGCAACCCAACGGTAAAAACCGAAATTCAAATGCGCAACTTCGAAACCAGCATTCCAGTAGGTTTCTTTACCTATCCCATTAGCCAAGCAGCCGATATTACCGCCTTTAAAGCAACCACTGTTCCAGTAGGCGAAGACCAAGCGCCTATGATAGAGCAAACCAACGAAATTGTGCGTCGTTTCAACGGTATCTATGGTGAAACTTTGGTAGAACCTAAAATCTTGTTGCCTCAAAACGCTGCATGCTTGCGCTTGCCAGGCATCGACGGCAAAGCTAAAATGAGTAAGTCTTTAGGCAACTGTATTTACCTATCAGAAGAAGCTGCCGATCTAGCTAAAAAAGTAAAAGTAATGTACACCGATCCAGGTCACCTACGTGTAGAAGACCCAGGTAAGGTAGAAGGCAACGTAGTATTTACCTACCTAGATGCTTTCTGTACCGACGAACACTTTAAATCATACTGGCCCGATTATGCCAACCTTGACGAGCTAAAAGCACACTATCGTCGTGGTGGTTTGGGCGATGTTAAATGCAAAAAGTTCCTTACTGCTGTGCTAGAAGAAGTATTAGGACCTATTCGTGCGCGTCGTAAAGAATTTGAAAAAGATATTCCTTACGTGTACAATGTACTACGCGAAGGTAGCTTAAAAGCACGCGAAGTAGCTGCACAAACCCTTAACGAAGTGCGTGCTGCTATGAAAATTGATTATTTCGATAATCAAGACTGGATCAACGAACAAGTGGCTAAATTCCAATAAATATGTTAGAGCAAGCCAAAAAATTATTGCAAGCAGGCAAGGCAGAGCAAGCCATCTCGCAGCTTGATCAATACCTAGAATTTACAGACCCTCGTTCTGACGAGGCTTATTACCTTATGGGCAACGCTTATCGTAAATTAGAAAACCTAAGCGAAGCCATGAACTGTTACTTGAAAGCGGTGGAGCTGAATCCTAAAAGTCCAGCGCAGGAGGCGTATGAGCAGGTGTCGGAGATATTGGATTTCTACTTCAAAGACATGTACAACCAATAAGTAAGTGTTTAAAAGGGTGCTTTTGTCGTTGTGCTTGTGCTCGAAATCCTCATGTACTTAAGTACACTCCGGTTTCTCGCACATCGCACGCCTAAAAATCCCTCCTTTTAACTCACTTACTTAGGAAGGGGAGTGAACTCCCTCCTTTAAAATACATTCTTTAGGAAAGTTTTCGGACTGCGCGCGCCTTGAACTTTACTCATTAAAAGTACTTTTTAGAAACAGATGTCGCTAATCGATTCACCGATTAGTCGATTTACCGATTAGTCAATATAAAAAATATGAAAAAACTTTTATTTATTGCAATGACAGCGCTGTTGTGCGCATGTGCGGGTCCAGAAGGCCCACGCGGTCCAGAGGGTCCTCAAGGTCCTCAAGGTGAACCCGGCGAGGGTGGTGTAAACTGGGATGTAACTTGGTTTACGGTTAATTCTCAAGACTGGGAATTTGTAGAAAACGGAACAGAATCGTACTACAAATACACTGTTACAGGCGATGCGGTTGCTAAATTGGATGAATTTGCAGCGCGCGAAGGCTTGTTCCATTTGTACATTTATCCATACGGGGTAGAAGAGGATGCAGATGGTAACTTTATTGGATACCAAGCATTGTTGCCTTATACTCGTTATTACGATGGTTATAGCTACGCTACCGATTACGAGTTTGCGCCTGGCGAGTTAACCATTTACGTTACCTATAGCGATTTTGAAAAAGTTCAACCAGAAGACTTTACTTTCCGTTTGGTTACTTTGTGGTAGACGATAAGATGTTGCCGTCGCGCATCTCGATGATGCGATCCGAAACTTCGGCCAACTCTTTATCGTGTGTCACTACCAAAATGGTTAAACCATATTCATTGCACAGCTCACGCAGTAGGCTGTGCAATTCTTTTTTATTAGCACTGTCCAAACTGCCCGATGGTTCGTCGGCCAAAATAAGCGAAGGTTGGTTGATAAGGGCTCTGGCTACTGCCACGCGTTGTTTTTCACCACCCGAAAGTTGGTTGGGCTTGTGCCCGATGCGTTCCGCTAACCCCATTTTTTTGAGTAGTTCTTTGGCTTGTGCTTCTACTTCTTGTTTTTTTCTGCCCGCAATAAAACCAGGAATACACACGTTCTCTAGGGCAGTAAATTCGGGCAACAGTTGATGAAACTGGAAAACAAAACCAACGTGTTTGTTTCTAAAGGCTGCCAATTGCTTGTCCGATAGTTGGTTAAGATTAATTCCATCTACAATCAATTCTCCTTGGTCGGCCTTGTCGAGCGAACCAATAATTTGCAACAAAGTAGTTTTCCCTGCGCCGCTCGCACCAATAATCGATACAAATTCTCCTTTGTTAATGGTTAAATCGATTCCTTTTAAAACTTGGAGTGATCCAAAACTTTTGGTTATGCCAGTTGTGTATATCATGCTTGTGTTAGTTTTTTTATGCAATAAGCGGCCAAATAACAGCCAAACAATGCGGGTAAATACGAAATGGTGCCTACGGTGGTGCATTTGTTGCGCTCGTCGTCTACCTTGATAACCGCCTCTTTGTTGGCAGGTTCTGTAGAGTACACCACAGGCAGTCCTTTGTAAATGCCGTTGGCTTTGAGCCTAGAACGGACGGTACGCGCCAAACTGCAATACGATGTTTGTGAAATATCAGCATAGCGCAAAGCCGTGGGGTCCATTCTGCCGCCTGCTCCCATCGACGAAACAATGGTAATGTGTTGCTGCAAACAATGGGTAATGAGTGCAATTTTAGGGGCAATGGAGTCGATGGCATCAATCACAAAATCGGGTTGATATTGCTCCATGATGGATGCGATGTTGTCTGGATCGACAAACACCGAAAGTGCATTCACCGTTAAGGTAGGGCAAATGCGCAACAGTCTTTCTTGCATCAAATGCGCCTTTTCTTGCCCAACGGTGTCCGATAAGGCCAACAATTGGCGGTTGATGTTGCTTTCTTTTACCGTGTCGGCATCAATCACCGTTAGCGTGCCAACCCCTGCACGTGCTACCATCTCGGCAGCGTATGCCCCTACGCCCCCTACACCTACTACCATTACGTGTTTGCCGGCAAGCAAGGTGCATGTGTCATCGCCCAAAAGTAGGGCCGTTCTGCTTAACCATTCCATGTTGCAAATATAGTATTTTTAAGTCAATCTATAATTTTATTTTGAATTGTAACGCCCTTGTAATGCGCAATTCTTAAAAAAATCGTTTGCATTGTTAAACAAAATCCTAGACCGTTAAAATTAATTTCTGTTTACTTCTATTTATCTATTTAAACGCGCCATCGAGCCATAGAAGGCTACTTTTGCCATGTGTTTGCAAACCAAAAGCGATTAAAAACGGCACCCTGTGCCAAATAGTTATTTAAATGTTGTGCATTATGAAAAGGGCAACAAACAAAATCTTTTATTTACTATCCTTATTTGTAATAGGAAGTGTATTTACTGCGTGTCAAGACAAAAGTAACGAGCCTCAAACCCAACAAGAGGTTCAAGAAGAACAAAATGTAGCACCTGCTAATTTAGAAGTAGATGTGGTAGAACAAGTATTTGGTGGCGAGGTAGCTGTATTGGGTTCGTCCTCGTCGGAGGTAATGCCTTATGTGTTAAAACGTTTCCCCCATGTGGCGGGTAATTTAACAGAAAACACAGAAGTTGTGCTATTGGATGAAATGGCAGCCTTGAATGCTTTGAACAATGCGGCATCGTTTGCTAGTATTCAATCGCATTGGGCACAAAACAAATCAATTGGCTTTATTAGTCCATCCGAAAATGCTATGCAACTATTGGCCAAATTAAACGGCGCAGATGAGACTACTGTCGATGTAGATGCTAAAGCTTCGATTGAAACTTATGCTTTCTATTTAGTAAGAAAGGATGGTAATGCCATGTCGTACTGCAAAGTGATGCAAGAAGAATTAGATATAGCCTATTTGGATACGTTAAGCAACGAGGTGCAATATGACAAACTCGTTCCCAATCAGCAAGAAGTCAGTGCTTACCAACAAGGTAGAGTAGGCGAAAGAGCCGCAGAGTGGTTAAATACCATCGATAGCAAATTGCAACAACGTGGCTTATTAACGGCCTCTGCCGAAGACCTTTCTTATCATGCTTTTACGCATAAAATTTACTATCCCATCCAAGTAAAACACGATGATTTTATCAAGCAATTTGATTACGATATCGATAATTCTTGTGGAATTAGTACCACAGAGGCAGCTGTCGAATTAACGGTGTATGCTGGTTATGATAAGGTAAATAAAAAAGATGTGTACGATGTAGTGATATCTGAAATCTATGATGCTAATAAAACCTATATCCAAGATAAGGTATTTTGCAAAAAGGCCGCTTATAAATACAAATATACGGGTGGAAATTACCAAGGTGTTCTTGTAGGACTTAAGCTAAATAATGTATCTTCTGGCGATGTCTCTTTCTCGCAACCCGTTCCCGTAGGTACTGCTGGATCGTACAGCAGTACGCATACCCCAGGTTCGTTTAGTGTTACTGCTGGCCTTGCAGTAGGTGTTACTCCAAGCGGTCCTTCTGTAACAGGTAACTTTAGCTTTACCTATACGCCTCCTAAAACAACCGTGTCGTTGCCACACAGCGATTTGCCTTTGCAATTTAACGACAATCACTCTTGGGCTCAATGGGAATACGGTATTAGCAATTTAGATAATTATCCATTTATTTATGATAATGAAAGTTGGGGATGGGGATTTAATTCTGATTTCGTTGGCCCATTAGAGTTCTCGACTAAATCGTGTAGAACAGAGCAGGCTGTTACCTTTAGTGTAGCCAATACAGAAAATCGTGGTTCTTCACCCGTCCAATTGCGCATAGATACAAGATTTGGTACCTATCACGAAGTGGCATCGCCCTTTACCTGGGCAAGAGGATATCGCTACTATTCAACCTCTTCGTATGTCAATTTGCCCCAAGTAAATCGTTTCTTTGATAAATACACCCCCGATTGTTATGCATCGAGCGATATGGCGGATAGACAATCGTGGAACAACTTAGAAACCATGCTAAAAGGCAATGTTAAGTACAAACAATTCTATAATGATAACTTAGAAGTGGGTGCTGTTTCAGAGGCTTTGTTGCCAGAAGTAGCCGATGCTATTTGGGAAGATGCCATTATTTCGTTGATTAATCAATACAACGGTCGCACTACCGATCACGAATACGTTATTGGTATTGCAAACTTAAATGGTAATCACTTATCAAGAGGTTTGCACATTAAAGATGGCAAATGGGAAATGGTAGACGATATAACTACTATTCAGGTAGAGGTTAAATAAACAAGTTTCATCAAAAGGAAGAGGCTGGGTTCTTTGAAGTTCCCAGCCTTTTTTAGTAGTTGTTTATAAGCGTTTAAACAAATCTTTCCCCAATTGATCCAGGTGCGGATCACGTGCTCCCATAATCAGGAAAGTAGTATTTTCTTCAGCTAAGGTAATCATCTCGGTAAGCGCACCTTGTTTGTTGCCTACGTAATGCGCTTGTTTGCCTTCGCGTATAATGGCAGTGCTAACCACCGTGGGCGATATGTTTCTATCTACCGTGCCCCCTGCATAATATACGTCGCCAATAAGGAAATAGTCGTTGGGACGTAATACTTTGGCCACTTCTTGCGATAGTTCGGCATGCATAAAGCGTAGCGGACCAAAACCATGGGGTTGGAAATAAGCAATTACCCTAGGACTTACCAATTGGCACGATGCAATGGCGGCTGCTACTTCCGATGGATTGTGCGCAAAATCGTCAATAACGTATTGTTTGAATTGCGTTTTCTCACCTACCAGCTGGGTTCTTCTGTAAATGCCTCTAAAATTAGCCAAGGCTTTGATAATCTCTTTTTTATCTACCCCTACCTGTGTGCAAACGGCAAATGCTGCTAGGGCATTCTCCATGTTGTGAGCACCCATAACAGGAACTTTGCAAGAACTACCGTTTATTTTGAACGATATGCTGAAACCGCTTTGTTTGAACGAACTTCCTTTTACGCCTACTTTGGCACCTTTGGCAGAAAAATCGTATTCTGCTAAAAGCGATAAGCCTGCGGCTAATTCATTGTCGGCATTTACAATAAAAGCCCCTTTTGTATTTTCTTTAAAGGTAGTAAATAGTTCAATTAACTCGTCCGCTTCTTTGTGGTCGCGCTCTATGTTTAGCACTACGGCAATTTCGGGGTGGTAACCTACAATCGAACCGTCCGATTCGTCGGCTTCAATTACCAACCATTCACCATCGCCCTTGTATGCGTTGCCCGGCAAGCCCTTTTCTTGC